>QMXE01000038.1 GCA_003661975.1 Candidatus Bathyarchaeota archaeon | reverse complement strand
TTAGATGAGGCTAGGAGGCGGACTGCCTCCTCAATAGCACATGGATCGCCTGTCGGTTTCGGCGGAGAGAGATCAAAGAGCCATTGTCTGAGCATGTTGATTTCATCATCAGATAGACTTCTAGTCTGAATGTCCAATGGAATGTTTATGTGAACCGGGCCTGGCCTACCCCAAGTTGCAATTCTATACGCCTCCTTAATGGTTTCTATTGCCCTTTCAGCCCTTACGATCTGCGTTGACCACTTCGTGATTGGCTTAAAGATCGAGACATGATCAAGCTCCTGAAATGCCCCTTTACCTATCTGATTTAGGGGCTGCTGTCCAGTAAATGCCAATACTGGAATATTATCCGTCCATGATGTTGCTATTCCAGTTATGAGGTTTGTCGCTCCCGGCCCTCCAGTTCCATCGCATACTCCAATCCTACCGGTAAATTTTGCGTATGCATCGGCCATGTACGCTGCCATCTGTTCATGCCTAACGAGGACGTGCCTTATTCTTGAGGAGTATAATGCATCATAAAGCGGTGAAGTCTGCGATCCAGGTATGCCGAACATCAGGTTGACTCCTAACCTTTCAAGCGCCCCGACTATTCCCTCAGCAACCCTCATGCCCATGGAATCATCTTCCCATGCGCTGGCCTTAAATCAAAAATAATTACCTCATGTAGGCTTAAATATTCACGAGCAGCCGGGCATGCGGAGGGCTAATCTTTGGATCAGAAGGTTAGAGCCAGATTGATCCTAAAGATTTTAGAGTCAAAATTTAAGATCCCAAGAGTCTCGGAGGTTGCTGATGATCCATTCAGAACTCTCGTTAGAACTGTAATAAGCCAATCGACCGCTGATGTAAATACGAGAAGGGCATACGTGAATCTCTCAAGGAGAGTTGAGTTAACCCCAAAGGGGCTGGCGGAGGCCGATATAAATGAGATCGAAAAGGCCCTCTTCACGGCTGGCCTATACAGAAACAAGTCGAGGATACTAAAGAGGCTCGCAAAGACTATAATTCAAGACTTCGGTGGCACCCTAGATTTTATATATTCAGAGCCTCTAGCGGATGTTAGGAGGAAGCTTCTAAGCCTACCTGGAGTTGGACCTAAGACAGCCGATATAATCCTTCTCTTCTGCGCTAACAGGCCTGTTTTGCCAGTAGATACGCATGTCAATAGAGTAACTAAAAGGCTTGGATTTGCCCCTCCAGACGCGGGATACGAGGAGGTTAGAATGGCCCTGCAATCCCTTTACTCACCGCAAGATTATTTTAAGGTTCACATGCTCTTCATCTCATTGGGAAGGAGCTTCTGCAGGGCTAGGAGGCCGATGCATGAGGAGTGCCCAGTGAATAATCTATGTCCATCAGCGCATGCTTAAGGCTTCAAGCAGTAGTCCCCTCTCATTCCCCTCGGAATCAAGCCTTATCCATCCGATCTTAATCCTCGAAACTTCGCCGCTAACTGGAGTATACATCCTAACGCTTCTGTTCCTAAAGTCTATGTCATGGATCATTCCTATTCCAAGCATCCTTCCGGCTGGGTCCTCGAGGGAGGCCAATAATCCCCTCTCATCTCCCTTCTGGAGAAGGATGATCCTCTTTCCAGTCTCCATCTCAGCCGCCTTCACGTTCTTCCAATCAAGGAGATCACGTCTCTGAACTATCAGAAGAATAGAATTTGATCTCTCCTCGCAGTGTAAGACTTCTGACCTGAGGATCCCCTCTATCTTATCAGCGAACTCCCTTCCTTTATCATTCAGATTTAATGCTCCCTCAACTCTGATCCCATCTAAATGGAAGAGGCGGATCTTAGCTTCCTTCAAGTGCTTCTTGTATGCGGATCCCCTAAGGATCCTCCTTATCCTTTGATCTCGCCTCCTAACGTCCCTCGGAGCCTCAACGCTGAGCACATGTCTCTCCCCAATCATGGATATTATCGGATTAAGCTCATTTCCTGTATGAATGGCAACTACAAAATCTGGGTTAACTGCCTCTATCAACCTAGCTTTATACTTCACGGCTAAATCGCCCATGATCCATCCGTCAGTATTAATGATTATCAAGTCTGCATCACGTAGCCTAGAGGATTCAACCTTCAATCTCGACGTTGCATCCAAAACTTCGTCGACTACCATGCTTGGGCTTGTAACTCCAATAAAGATCGAATAGTCGGGGAAGAGCGTGAATAGATCCGTAAAGGGCTTCTCTATAAAGCATAAATTGACTGTTCCGGGAGGGCCTAGATCCGACTGGCCTAGATCGCAGTCTATAACTGCGACTCTCCGGTTTTTCCTCAGTGCCGAGTTCGCCAAGTAAATGCAAAATCCATTCTTTCCAGAATCGACTCCGCCGAGTATGAGAACCGTATTCTTCTCCTCTGCGGAAAGTATAGTCTCAGCCGCCCTACGCCAAGATGTTGGTATTGCAGGCGTTTCCCTCTCAGCGCATGATGCTCCCTCGCCCATAGATAATTCAGCCTCAAAACTTGAGACGGCCTCGAATGGAAGCCTCTTCCCTTGACGAATAACTATTCTCATTTCAGACTTTACTTCGGCGCCTAAAACCTCCGCGACTCCGGAGATAATCTTTACACATGCTGGGCCGTCGACGAGTAGGGTTTTTCCCTTCTCAACTGTGCACCTCAATGCTCTTCCTTCCGTGGAAGATTAGATCTTACCCTTCTTTGCTATATTAACGGCTGCATCAGCATCGCTTATCTTCTTTCCCGATCCCTCACCCTTCATGCTGCTTGTCTTTGCCTCGCTTACGATCTCTATAAGCGTATCCTTCGGAACGGCTATTTGAAGTCTCCCCGCCATCTCCTCAGCTATATCGGGCATTCCGTCCCCAATCTTTATCCTACGAGCCCTAGCAGGATGCCTTTTTATCGCCGTTAAGATAGCGTCTATCGCCGTCTCCAAGGTCGGCTTCTCCATCTTCTCCAGAACCTCTCCATCACCTAAAACAGCAACTCCGAAGGTCTTGCCAGGATCAACGCCTACGACGAGTTCCTCATAGATCTTCTTGTTCTTGATTATTCGTATAGCCTCATCTATAACATCCGCTGGATCATCATCTGGAGTATAAATTAGTATGCATGGGTGATCTATACGTTTGCTTTCATCCTCCGTCGTTATAACGACTCTTATGGATGGGGGAACATCCTCTCCGGGAATCAAGCTTAAAAATGGAATTTTCCTCCTATTCAATTCGTTTGCAAGCCAGTAGTAGGCTCTGCCCGAAACTGTAGCCACAGCTATTCTTGATCTCATCTAGCAGATCAGCCTTCCATAGAAAGAATGGAATAAACAACATTTAAATCTTTAAAGGATTTTTCACAGATCCATGGATTCAGCATGGCGATCCAGTATTGAGGCCTCTTCTATATGAAGGGTGCTAATGTATTGAAGCAGTGGATAACTACGGGGAGCATGCGCTTGGATATGGCCTTGAATGGAGGATTACCCATCGGAGAGATCACCCTCATATATGGGGAGGCTGAGACTGGCAAGACTGGACTGGCAATACAGTGCTCGGTCAACGCGGCTAGAATCGGATTCAAGACGCTCTATATCGACTGTGAGGGCGCCTTCACGCCGGAGAGGCTGTCGCAGATCGCCCAGTCAGACATAGATGAGGTTTCAGAGATGATAATAATTGCTAGGCCATCCTCATTTCGGGAGCAGATCGACCTGATTGACGGCTTAGAAAAATACATCACCAGAAGATTTGGGCTTATAGTCTTCGATACGATAACCTCGCATTACCGTTCGGAGATCGCAAGTAGAGGTGACACCTTCAATCTCAATAGAGAATTGAATCGTCAAGTCGCTGTTCTCATGCAGATCGCCAGAACAACTCCTCTATCGGTACTATTGCTAAGCCAAGTTAGAAGCGTAATGGAAGCCTCGGACTTCACTCCGGTAGCCACTAGAACCTTAAGGTTCTGGTCGAGCGAGGTCATAAAGCTCTCGAGAACTGAGAGGCCAAATATAGTTAGGTGCGTGGTTGAGAAGGTTCACGAAGCGGAAAGAAATCTGAAGTTTCTCCTCTCAATAGAGGAGGATGGAATACATGATTATCCACCAGCATAGCTCAGCAATGGCTTCCTAAACCTCTATTTGATGCGGCTCATAAATGTCAGATGAGAATGATTTGCATGTTAGGAGCGGAGATTCATGTTTAGGATGGTGATATTCGATTGGGATGGGACATTGGCTGATACTCGAGATGCCATCATAGAGGCATTTCAAAGGGTGCTCCATAACATTGGATGTCACGTAACGGATGAGTTCCTCGAGAGGCAGATCGGGATAGGAGCGAGGAACATGCTTAAGAATGCACTAAAGCACTCTGGAATAAAGTATGATGAGTCGTTGATTGATAGGCTCTTACGGGAGAAGATCGAGGTTCATTTGGAGCTTACACATAAGGTCAAGCTTTTTGAGGGCGTAACAGACCTGTTAGAGGCCTTGAAGTCGAAGGTCAAGATTGCCCTAGCAACTATGAGCAACAGAAGAATCATCGAGAGGATCCTAGCGGAGAAGGGAATAATGGATTACTTTGATATCATCATTACGGCTGATGAAGTCAAAGATCCAAAGCCTAACCCAGAGATATTCCTTAAGTGCGCTGAGGCCGCTGGATGCAAGCCAGAGGAGTGCGTAGTCATTGAGGATTCGGTATTCGGGGTGATGGCTGCCAAGAGGGCTGGGATGAGATGCATAGCTATCCCATCGGGATTCTACTCTAAGAGCGAGCTGAAGGATCTGAAGCCCGACTTAATAGTTGAATCCATTAAAGAGAAAAATATGATCCTCAAGTATATTTTAGGCGGGGAGGATCCGCTCTAGGAGAAAATGTATAGGTCATGATCTCTTGGAATCCAATAACTGGATGTCTGCATAACTGCGTGTATTGCTGGGCGAGAAGATACTCTAGAAGGCTGGCTGAACTGGGGATTGAGCCGTATAAAACCCACGATTTTAAGCCTGCCTTCGCCGAGTGGAGGCTGAGACAGAAGTTTCCAAGAGGCGAGTTTGTCTTCGTCTCCGACATGGGGGATATGTGGGGGAACTGGGTTCCAAGAGATTGGATAGAAAGGGTCTTAAGGGTTGCGGGGGCAAAGATGGATTCGCTATTCCTATTCTTAACGAAGAACCCAAAGAGATACCATGAATTCACGGATAAATTCAGAAGTAACATGCTCTTAGGAGTGACGATCGAGACTAATAGGCCATATAAGGTTACTAGAGCCCCAACTCCCAGAGAGAGATTCGAGGCGATGCGTGATCTAGACTGGAGCCGGAAGGTGATAGTGATCGAGCCGATCCTAGATTTCGATTTTGAATTTGCAGATTGGATAAGGGAGATCAATCCGGAATTCATCCACATAGGCTATGATAATTATGGGAATAGGCTTCCTGAGCCTCCGCTGATAAAGACGATAGCCCTAAAGGAGGAGTTGAGTCGCATAACAGAGGTTGAGACTGGCACTTTAAGAAGAGCCTGGTATGAGCAGTGATCCCAAGACCTTAAGAGTTGGCTGATCATATATTGGATGGAGATGCAGCCGCTAAACATGATAGTCATAGAGATCCTCAAGTCGCTCTACTACATCCTCCCAGCCTACTGTGCAAATGGAGCCCCAGTAATCTTTGGAGGCGGAAAACCGTTAGACTTCGGAAAGAAATTCTTGGATGGAAAGCCGATATTCGGCTCCCACAAGACCGTTAGAGGCTTCATCTCAGGCCTGATGGTCGGCACGTTCGTCGGATTGATCCAGTGGGTTTTCGGGGCAAATCTGTATCATCTAAAGGTAAGCGTGCCATTAGGCTTCGCCCTATCGTTAGGCGCCATGACCGGAGATCTCCTCGGCTCATTCATCAAGAGAAGGCTTGATCTAAAGCCGGGAGCACCCCTTCCAATAATCGATCAGATGAGCTTCGTAATAGTAGCATTGGCCTTCGGCTCTTTAATTGAGCCTCCAACGCCGACTGAAGTGATAATAATTCTCCTCTTAACGGGCCTTTTGCATCTTCTCACTAATAGAATAGCCTATCATTTGAGGATAAAGAGGACTCCATGGTAGATCATTTGGATACTCGTTTTGATGCGGCTCAGCTGCCCTTATACTTCACGCTTCGGATGACAAGTTCAACGCCTTTAATCAGCCCATACGGCACGAGCTGATATGAGTCAGTCCAGTTCTCCTCGTCTCTAAATGAATGTGGACCGACCATGTAGAGGTCTCCGGCTTTATGATGGAGTGGACCGAAGGTGTTCCTTAATGAGCTAACGACATCTATAGTGAGCTTGTTCCTTCCCCTCCTGATGCTTCCAGTTACGTCAGCTTCTAAGGGCCTCCAGCATATCGGTATAGGCTCAGAATCGTTAACTCTAACTAGGAAGAGAGTTCCCTTAGCCTCTGGAAGACGCACCATGATCCTCTCATCAGATCGCAATTCACGGTCAAAATCAAATTCCGTTTCATAACGCATTGTCCCTGCATAGAATGGGTATCCCTGCTCAACCCAGCTGCCATCGCTGAGCATTTCAGGCTCATCTGTAATGGCATATTCTGTCTCCGACAGCCTCTTAACTCCGAAGTCGCCGACGAGATATATGTCCTCAATTGGAGTGTTCCAATCGAATGTGCATGTAGCCTCGATTACGTTCTCTCCTTTAATTACATGCTCTGATATATCGATCATCCGGAATTTCTTGTCCCAATACCACTTTGAAGTATCAGCTGAGATGTGGGCTCCATTAACTTGGATCATCCATTTCTCAGCCTCCTCCATGACGAGGAATAATCGTTTCGGCTTGATCTCAGACTTAAAGGATGCGCGTAGACTCAACTTGAAGATCCTAGTGGGCTTCACACGCTTCTTTATTAGGATCCAAGGCTGAGCTTCAATGTATCTTTCAAGTCCAGCCCTACGCCAAGCCTCAAGCCTAATCTTCCATATAGGCTTCTTCTCCATCCACCCTCCATCGTCAAACCTATACTCGCATGAGTCGATCACGAAGGAATTCGGATGTAAACGCTTGAATCCCCACTTCTCCGAGAGCTTTCTCACATCCTCCATTACCTCGCATCTTGGCAAAGTCCCCTTGGGATGTGGAGGCTTAGAAGTATCCACGACAAAGACATGGCTTCCAACTGGATGAAAGACTGCTCTTAGGATCGTCTGGCTTACCTGCGTGACAGCCTCAACACGTGAGACTTCTCCATTAAAGAGATCCCACTCAGTTACCTCTCCTACCTGCGAGAATTTTATGATGGCCTCATAGGTTCTCGTTCGGCTTGTATTTGCTAGGAAGTATATGTGCCGTGAACCGTCGACTCTGTGATGCACGATTATATCTCCTATCTCCTCTCCATCCTCATCTACTATGCTTATGTCCCTCTCAACGGCTTCATCTAAAACTTCGGTTAGGCTCTTCCGTGAATTCTCAGTTTTCCAGACGTTTGGATGTGATAGGATCCTCCGCCATCTTCCCTCATTAGGCTCTCCATCTATTAGACTTGGAGTCTCACCGACAAAGATGACTTTTCCACCGCTCTCAAGGAACTTCTCAAGTAGCTCCACGGTTCCCTCTGACCACGTCAGCGATGGAGGAACCACTACGACTTTATATTTGCTTTTGTTTATGATGAAGCTGCCATTCTCAACTCTGCCATGCCTGGAGATTATTATCTCATCTCCATAATCGAAGTCTCTATGAATCTCTAGGAGTATAGATTGTAGCTTCACGAGTTCCTCATTGTATCTCCATAATTCTGGATCTGGCTTTTCAGATGGAGTGTATGTGGCCCAAGCGCTCCCTATCGGGTGAAGCACGAGTATATCAGTCTTAAACTCTCCTTGAGAACAGACATAGCTTGCACGGGCAAAGTAATCATTTAAGAGTTTAAAGTGTTCCCAGTAGGGCTGATGATAACTGAATGTCGGCGGATAATCCCTCTTGGCATTCCCCCTCATCGTGTAGAGTGAAAGGTGAGGGCAGAAGAATGTGATGCCCAATGCAAAATGGAAGTCTCCAATCCACTTTTGATCCTCAAATGTCATGCTATGCCCGCTGCATCCGAAGAGTTCGGATAGGACTCTGGTGCGTCCAAACTGGTGGGCCACGCTTGAACACTGCTTTAAAGTAAGTGGATTATCGATGTTCCTTCCTAGATGGTCTATTCCGGGAATCTGCATATACTCGTAATGGGGCATTGCAGCCCCTATTCTCCGAATTTGAATGTGTAGGTTATCCTCGCATAGCATATGCCCAGTTAATTTCAGCCCAAGTTCATCGCAGCGTTTCGCATATAACTTCGTGTATGACTCAACGAACTTCAGCGTGACCGTTCTCCAGAAGTCATATCTAACCTTATGGTATCCCTCAGCCTTAAAGTAGAGTAATGGAAGCTTATCCCGCAGGTCATATCCATTAAGGCTCCTGAAGTACTCAGGCAGGTCATCAGTCCACGGGATTCCCCTCTCAGGGTCGGAACTATAATTGGGTTCATCAGTGAATATTCCAGGCATGAACTCTCCAAATTCATCCTTGAATCTCTCGGCGTAAGCGTCAAGAGTAACCCTTAGGAACTCCTCCGTAACCTTCGGATTCAATAGATCCACATAGGTCTCCTCGTTGAACCATCTGCTTGGCTTCCTATCTATCTCAGCCTTAAATGCCAATAGTCTGCCTTTACCCTCTATTTGCTCGGCCCCTGTTATCCGCCTATACGATGTGATCCTTCCAGAGGAGAATTGAACCTCATAAATCGCCTGGACGGATGGATCGGCCAGAAGCTCATCTATATCCTCGGCTTTTACCTCCTTCATGCTGAGGAATTTCACGCGGTACTTATCGCTCTTAGCTGGAACTATGCCTCCGGCAAAGCCGCTCGGCCACCTGTCCTCGTCATATAGCCAAGACTCTAAGTTTACCCTTTTCCCCTCATCTAGGCAGGCCTTTATGCAGTTCATCCATTCATTCGATAAGTATTCGGTGGCAAGTCCGATCCTTGCATGCATGAAGTATCCGCCGAATCCCTTATCAGCGAACTCTCGAACCTGCCATCTAAGCTCTTCTTCCTCGAGTTTGTCATTCCAAGACCAGAATGGAGAAGGCCTATAAATCTTACCTGGATTTTTAAATTCCCTCTCATTCATTATTCTCTCATTCCCGCCATACTCGATACCCTGAAAGGACTAAAAATATTTTTATGGAAAAACTTTAAGGTGGTATTGATGCTTACTTATTCCATGCTTAACTGCCGCTTCATTCTGGAGAGATGAGGCTTCCACTCTTTAATGTTGTGAAATCGGCATTTTGCACCTGCCTCCCAAAGTATAATGTGAATCCATACTTGGGCAGATGTGCGCATCAATGCATATACTGCTATTCGATTAAGTTTCCGAGTTTTAGAGGTCCTGTAACTCCGCGTTTGAGGCTGAAAGATGACATCGTTAAGATGGCTGAGAATACTAATCCCCGCCTGCCAGTCATGTTCAGCGATGCGACTGATCCATATCAGCCCTTAGAGAGGAAGTATGAGATCACGCGGAGATGCCTAGAGGTTCTCGCAGAGAAGGGTTTCCCCATACTTATAGTTACAAAGTCCGATCTCGTCGTGAGGGATATCGATATTCTCAGGAAGACCCGAACTGTTGTATCCGTGACTATAACAACTCCAAGACGGGAGGTTGCTGAGATGATCGAGCCCTATGCTCCTCCACCTGATCTTCGGTTCTCAGCCCTGAAGCGTATAGCTGATGAGGGAATACCGACTGTTGTAAGGATCGATCCGCTCATCCCAGAGGTCAACTTGAATTATGATGATGTAGAGGAGATAATCTCTAGATCTGCTGAGATAGGGGTTAGGCAGATAACGGTCTCAACTCTCAAGCCTGTCAGGGGGTTCTTTCGGTCATTGAGGGATAAGCATCCAGATTTATTCAGCAAGCTAGTTGAGGCCTACAAGGATGGCATGTGGATCTCGGGATATAAGTATCTGAATAGAAGTAAGCGACTTGATATAATCAGGAGGATCCGAAATATAGTTTTGGAGTATAGATTGAATTTTGCCTCATGCAGGGAGGGATTTCCAGAGCTTAACACGAGCATCTGTGATGGCACATCATATTGTAGGGATATGCTGGAGAGGTTTATGCCTCATCGATGAATTTCTTCGCGTCGGGTATCTCTGGAGGCAATCCTCTCCTATTCCTGATCTCAGCTATGACCTCCTTCGTTAGGTTCTCTGGGAGCTTCTCCCAATGGTCGAATTGGCTCTGCCAGAATGCATGTCCAGAAGTTGACGATCTAAGTTCAGCCGCCAAACCGAATGTTTCAGCCACTGGTATATAGCCATCCACGGATAGCAGGGCTCCCTTCTGCTCAGAAGATAATACTCTCCCACGCTTTCTCGTCAATAGGCTGCTTACCTGACCGACCCACTCAACTGGAACGGTAACCTGAATCCTATAGATCGGCTCTAGAAGCACTGGATTCGCCGTTAGAAACGACCCGAAGATCGCCCTCCTAATTGCTGGCATGATCTGCGCTGGCCCCCTATGCACCGGATCCTCATGGAGCTGAGCATCTATGATCTTTACTTTGATCCCTCTTATTGGCTCCTCGCATAGGGGTCCCGCCTGGCATGCCCATCTGAAGCCTGAGATCACCATGTCCCTCACGTCCCTCATATACTGGACTCCCTTCGTAAGATCCACGAGTATGTTTCTGTGCTCCTCTATTGCCCATACATTTCTAGCCTCATCCGCCGGCCATCCTGCCTTCTTGAAGAGTATGTCCCCCATCCTCCTCCTGCCCATCGCCTCGTCTATCTCTCCATCCTCGATCATTCTGATGACTTCTTCCTCTAAAGGTTCAACTTGAACCCAGAATCTATTATGCTTATTTGGACTTTTCGCCATGGCGATTATCCCGGGCTTTGTAACTGTCTCCCTATAAACGACTATGGGCTTCGAAGTGATTATCTCAAGTCCAGGAGCATACTCCTTCATGAATTTAATTGCGATCTCCAAGTGGAGCTCTCCCATCCCGCTTAGAAGATACTCGCCCGTCTCCTTATTGATCGTAGTTACGAGGTTCGGATCATCTATTGAGAGCCTATTCATAACATCTACGAGACGCGGTAGATCCTTCGGATGCTTAGGCTCAAGCGCTATTGTAACGACGGGCTCAGAGATATATGTTATCCTCTCAAATGGGATCATGTCGCTGGCGAACCTTGCATCTACGAGGGTCTCCCCGGCTCTAGCCATGTCAAGTCCGAGAACCGCGGCTATGTTTCCGGCGTCTAGATGATCAACAACCTCCCTGAATGCCCCCATATACATTGAGACCTGCTGCACCCGATACTCCCTTTTGGCGCCTACCAGATAGACCTGATCTCCCTCTTTTATATCGCCTGAGAAGAGCCTTCCAGTTGAGACTATTCCAGCATGTGGATCCATCTGAACGTTCGTTATGCACATCACAGTCGGGCCGTTTGGGTCGCAGTTCAGCATTGCCTGTCCTATCTCGGAGTCTATATCTCCCTTCCATATCTTCGGAATCCTATACTTTGCGGCCTCTATTGGGTTTGGAAGGTGATTTACGACCATCTCTAAGATCGCTTCGTGGAGTGGAACTATCTGTTGGAGCTCCTCATACCTATTCTCCTTGTAGGCCTTAACTACATCATCGAACATTATGCCCTTTCTCTTCGCTATGTCAACCGTGAATCCCCATCGATGAAGAGCCGAGCCGAAGGCAACGCTTCCCTTAGCTGGGTCAACCTTCCATTTCTGCTTAAACTCCGGCTCTCCATAGAGATCTATTAGGTTGTTGAAGTCGCGGATTATGCGGGCGAGCTTCTTCTGTGTCTCTTCAGGCGTGAGCTTCAGCTCCTTAATGAGCCTATCAATCTTATTTATGAATAGGACTGGCCTAACCCTCTCGCTTAAAGCCTGCCTCGTCACGGTCTCGGTCTGAACCATAACCTCCTCCACTGCATCGACAACTACGATTGCCCCGTCAATAGCCCTTAAAGCCCTAGTAACCTTCCCCGTGAAGTCTACATGCCCAGGAGTATCAACTAAGTTAATTATATAGCTCTTTCCATTTGCCTCATGCAGTAATGATATGTTCGCAGTTTTGATGGTTATTCCTCGCTTCTGCTCCTCCTCCAGATAGTCTAATGCCCTGGCCTCTCCGGCTATCTTCGGCGATAGAAGCCCAGCCTCCGCTAGGAGGCTGTCGGTCATTGTGGTCTTTCCATGGTCTATATGGGCAATTATCCCAATATCACGTATGTTCTCCTTATTCCTCAAGAGCTTCAATATACGTTCGGTATGTCTGAATCTCGGCATAGCCTCTTTACTCCCTCACATCCATATTTTATGGGTTAACCTATTAACTTTGCTGAGCCTCTATTTGTATCTCGCACGCCTCTTCTGTCTCTTCTTCTTTAAACGGCGAACTCTTTTCTTCTTCCATTTCGCCCGCATCTTATTTCATCTTTTCCAGATTGTGGATACAAGTTTTAGCAGCAAACTGACGCTGCAAAACCTCAAATTGAGGTTTGAAATTTCTCATGTCTTCTACACTTTTAAACCTTTTGGATCATCAAGTCTCGTCTGCATCGCTGGCTTGGCTGATGGAGTGTAAGAGGCATCTAAAACCCTCTTGATCCTATCGGATGTCTTCCTGCTGATCCCGCTGACAGTTGAGAGTTCAGCGGCTGTAGCCATAAATACTCTCCTGACAGACTTAAATCTCCTCAGAAGCCTCTCGGCGAGTTTAGGCCCTATCCCCGGTAGGGAAGCAACTATATGGATCTGCATGGCTCTTAAATCCTCGATCTTCGGCTTCCCCTTTACTATTGGCCCCGTAACCTCTGATGGCCTTCTTCTCCCCAATGTATAGATCAGATTTGCAGTTTGCTCGGAGTTTGGCGTAAAGAAGATCCTTAACTCATAATCTAAGGTGATTGCCGCTAAGGCTCCCCAAAGAACCGACGGATTTATTCCCCCTTCAATTATGGATGATATGTCTCCCTCAACGATCAGTATTGGATTCTCATAAACCTCCCTTAGCCTCCTTGCCTGATCGAAGATTCTCTTCGAAAATATCGACCTCAAGAAGTCTCGGATCTCTTTCCTCTCAATCGC
>QMXE01000037.1 GCA_003661975.1 Candidatus Bathyarchaeota archaeon | reverse complement strand
GATAAAAGTTAATTTCTATTCTTCGATGATATTCCAGTATATGTTTCCTTGGTTTTGGGATGGTACGGGTATGTTGAGCAGATGAGCCAGGGTTGATGCGACATCTACCGCCCTGATCGTCTCTTTTGTTTCACCCTTCTCCGCTATGCCCGGTCCTGATATTACGAAGATCCCCCTGTTCTCCAGTATTGTTGGATGGAAGAATGTGTGCGCTCCGCCTATCGCCTTCTGGAAAGTCTCTTCTTCGGGTTTTGGCGTCAACCGAGGCCATGTCGTGTATCCCGGCTTTAAGAGCAGAAATATGTCGCCTATCCTCTCTCCATATAATCCTAGGGGCTGACACTCCTCCCTTCTGAACAGCATGAATATATTCTTCTCTCCAGTCTTTGGATCCTCAAGTCTGTTCAGTGCGCTTATTACCTCCTCACGTGTATCCCAGTAGTCTTCTGGATTCACTATTCCAGTCGGCTCTCTGCCCTTAAGGTTGATGCTTATGAAGTTCCTCTCCCAGTGGTATGCCCTTGTTCTGCTCCAGTCTATACGCAGAGATGATCCATCACCCTCAACTGCCAGTAAGCCAGCCTCCATCAATGCCCTATTCACGTTGATCTGCGTGTGTGCTGGGACTATCCCATGATCAGAAGCCACTACAACTATCGTGTCCTCATCTGCCAGCTTCAGCATCTCACCTACGAATGAATCGCCTATTCTGCAGACCTCCCTCGTGAACTCCAATGCCCTCCCAGCTCTTTCCTCATCAAAATACGGATTCTTCCTATTCAGATACTTGTATGAGGGGTCCATTATTGGAATGTATCCACCCACATAATGGTTTGTGTGATCGATCTCATGCCACTCAGTGAATAGCATGTCGAAACCATACTTTTCCGCTACGTAGGCTGAGGTTTTTGCAAGCCAATCCGCCTGTTGCCAGCTTAATTCAACGTATGTCCTGCCGAGTGAGGGGATTAGCCTTTCATCCTCCTCCTTAAAAGGCGCCAGCGGAAGCTCAACCCTCTCCGGGAAGGCCCCAATCTTACCGGTGATCTCAGCCGATAGGTCTGCGGGTATCGTATATCCATCAGCCGGGGAGACATGCGTTTGTATTATCGTTAATCTGCTTCCATCCTCCGAGAGCTCCATGAGTTTGAGCTTGAAGATTCCAATATGATCTCCAGCCTTCACGCTTATCGGATCGCTCCACTCATTCAAACTAAGCCTTGCTAAGCATCTGCCACCGGCATCGATTATGCGTGCCTCTCTATACTTGCCACTATCATCCGGGACCATCAAGACATCATAATTTATTGTGTGTCCTTGCACCTCAAATGTGATCCTGGTCTTGAGCATGCTATCCTCAGAGGGAGATGGCGTTGGAATCTGCATTATCCTCTTATCAGCCCCAACCTTTCTCGTGGTAAAGATCCTTGTCGGCGCCAACTCGAAGGTTCCGAATTCCCCAACTGTGTAGTGGCCCATAACCCTTCCGCCAATGATTATGCCCTTCTCCACAGCTAGCTTCCTTACTCCACGCGTTCCAGGAAAATGCACCAATACAACCCTTCTGCCAGCCCTTTCAGCACATTCCCACAGGGTCTCAGCATTCACATACTCCGGCTGGAAAGCATTATGAAGCACATCCAATCTCTCCCCCGCGAAGTGAAGCTGGAAGCATATTAGCCCATGGGTTCCAGGCCATGAACCCGTGATCATCGATGTCCATGAGGCAGGCGTTATAGCCGGATATGTTGGCAGCAACTCGAGGAACGCGCCGCTATTAACGAGTCTTTCAATGTTTGGTAATAACCCCTCCTCAAGCATCTCCCTGAATACGTCCAGTCTGAAACCGTCGAGGGCGATGAATAGAAGCTTTCTATGGAGCTTGGATCCCATAAGTTCTGCCTCCAAGAAAGATATATCCTGATCAAATTGATTCATCAGTTATCAGATAAAAGCATGATCTCCTAGGGCACGCTTCATTCGATACCATTAGGGATCCCATTTTCTTTAGCCTGCTGAAAAATTGCATAATAAGGGATGTGGTTTTCTAATGCGAATATGCGCATCTGCCCCCTGTTGATTGTTAGTGCGTCTTTTGGCTGATTGATTTTTGTGGAAACGTTAATAAGTGATGGTTATTATGTCCTCTTAGTGGTTTGTGGAGTAGTTTTGTTTGGAGAGTTTGAGGGCTTCTAGGGTTGATCGTTTTAGGTCTGAGCCGATAATTGTCTCATCTGAGACTCCGATATCTGAGGTTATGGGCATAATTGAGCAGAGAGGCGCCTATGAGGTTTTCATTCAGGATAGAGATAAGGTCGGCATGATCACTATAAGGGAGATTCTCAAGGCCTCCGACATCTCGGGCATGAAGGCTTCATCGCTCATGTTTTACGTTCCGAAGCTATCTCCAGACGATACGGTGAGGAAAGCCGCTAAACTCATGAACGATTATAGGCTGAGGGCTCTACCAGTAATCGACAATGGGAGAATAGAGTATGCAGTTACGACGCGAACCCTATGTGAGGCTTTACTATCGGAGAGCAAGCTCCGAAATGTCAGGATAAGCAGAATCATGACGAGGAATCCAGTAACAGTTGACGGAGACGAGCCCATATCTAAGGCACGTAGATTGATGATCGAGAATGGAATCGATCATTTACCAGTCTTAGATTCCGGTATGCTATCTGGAATTCTACTGTCAAATCATATAGTCAGGTCTATGATTCCGCTGGAGGGGATTGAGCAGGGAGCCTTTATCAGCGCCCCATCAGGCCTCATGGACATTAAGGTTTCCGGAATGATGGATCCAAATGTTCTGGTATGCGATACAAAGGAGAAGGCCATGCATGTATTGAGGAGGATGATCGAGAATGGAGCGACCTACCATGTGGTTGGTCTCTGGCATGAAATTCAGGGCATAGTAACATATAGGGACTTCATCCTCTTTCTAGCCGAGCCTGAGGAGCCGGATGTCCCCGCATACATAATTGGATTGCCGGATGATCCATTTGAGGCGCAATTGGCTAAGATGAAGTTTTTGAGGAATGCAAGGGCATTAAGGAGGGCCTCTCCGAAGATAGAGGAGATACACTCAACCATCAGAAGAAGAGATGTTACGGGTGGAAGATGCAGATATGAAGTTAACGTATCAGTAAGATCCGCAGGTAAAACCTACGTTTATTCGATGGAAGGCTGGGATCTACCCTCAATCTTCGATTCTATAACGGATAAGATGAAGAGAGCCTTGACGAAGAAGCAGATTAAGAGGCGAAGGAGAAGCAGAAGGAAGATGCCGAACGCCTAGAAACGCTTAGAGACTGCATGAGTAACCTTCTGAAAATTAAGTCTTAGCGGTGAAGGAGCTCTCGGCGAATTCGGCTTCAGACGTCGCGCCTTTGGTTTGGTCAGCGTAGGCCAGTTATGCACGTCATAGCCTCTCGGCTCCGCGCCGTCACCACACATCATCCCAACATAAGCTCTGAGGGAACATTATTTATCTTTTTATGCACTGCTGATTCACGGGATTATTTCGACTGTATTGTTGAATGGAGGATACTTAATCTCATCTAATGAGATAACCTTAGATTTGAGCAGACCGTCTATTTTTCTGCATGCCACCTTCAGCTTATCTATTAGGTATCTCGTTGCATCGCATATTTTTCTGAAGCCCTCCTCTCCCCAGAGCCTCTCCTTATGGGCGTAGAGGCATCTCCCTCCACAATAGGCTAAGTATGGACAGTCAATGCAGGGAGCATCCAACTGATACTTCCTTAGGGTTTCAGGTTTATCCCGCAGTATATGCCCGGCTTCAGCCCATCTCTCATATACGGCTATTGGACAGGCGAGTATTCTGCCATCCGTTGAGATAGCATAGGCTGAGGATCCAGCTCCGCATGGAGGCCTCTCAAGCGGGTTTCCAGTTAGAACCGCGTATGCCATCGCCTTGAAGGGCGCTATGCCCATTACGTCTCCCCTCTCCATCTCGTCGACCCAATAATCGACCAGTTTGGCTAGGCCGGGCATATATGATGATCTGAGCCAACCGTCAAAGTCGCGCCATCTATTACTCCAGACAACATCTAATTGCCAATGGACATGATCAAAGAGCCCCAATGAGAGTAGGTGCGTCACATCCCTGTAGATGTCACTCTCTTCGCTCACCGCCATTCTGGCGATTAGATCCCCATTAAAGCCCACTCTCCTCAGCCACCCGGCTGCCTCTACAACCTTTTCGTATACGCCTCTGCCCCTATAATAGTCGGTGACATCTCTTGTTCCATCAATCGATAGTAAGACTGCATCGAAGAGCCTCCAATACTTCACGTTGAGCCTATGTATGAGCGTGCCGTTCGTCTGGATGACATACTTCGCCCAGTCGATCGAATCCATAACCTCCTCTATAAAGGCATGATTTAGGAGGGGTTCACCGCCATAGAATGCAATTATTGGATCGGGATCATCCTCAATGAAACGGACGAGATCCCTAATTGAGTATTTCACCTTCCAAGGGACAATATTGGATGGGAAACTTCCGCTACAGTAGATGCATCTTAGGTTACATTGCCCCGTAGTGAATACTATGTATAGCACGAATCAAGAAATACTTTAGGAGGAGATTTAATCTTTCCCCGCCAACCTCCAATCGTCTTGTGGGCTCTATGATGCCAGATAATCCGCCACGCTTATCTTGGCTGGAACCTTGAATGGCCTGTATGTGAACCTCGCAAGTAACGCCTCATGATCTATCCTCTCCCTGAGCAGCTCGTCCCCGGCAACATCGACTGTGTCATATTCCTCCCATGTCCCAGAGAGAGTATATATCTCAGTTCGAAGCTTTCCCGGAGCATCAGCCTTAAAGAATATCGTCTTGCTCTTCAGATCATATATGGGCACGGGATGACTTGTAACTTCACCCTTCACGGTGCTTCCGGCTAATGTCTCATCTGAGCCTTGCCTGTAGAGCCTTAAGGCGAATTTAGGCTCGGGATCTCCTGGGAGAACCCTTAGGTTCCAGGGGTGCAGATCACTCCAGACGTATTCTCCCTCTGGGCATCCATCAATATCAAGCAGGATCGAGAGATTCGTCGAAGGCTTTACCGGAGCTAGGGCAATAGTGTATGGCGGCTTCGACGTCACCACGCTTCCGCCGGCATTACTCTCCGGATAGATTATTATGCTCCGGATCTTCCCGTCTATGAGCCACAGAGCCATCGACCTATACACGTGCAGAGAGTATGCATGTCTCTTCTCAGAGTAGTCGGAGGGGAATCCCGGCAGCTCAGCGCATATAGGCTTGGGGAATGCGCCTGCACATGCAGCCAGACTTCCAGGGGCTCCCGGTGTAAATTTGAAGTGTATTACTCCTCCGCCGAATAGATCTTCTATCTCGAAGCCGAACCATAATGTTGGGCCCTTAGGCCAGGATGGTAGCTTCACTTTTAGATCGAAGATCCCATAGGGGAAAGTATCCTTTGATCTTAGGGACACGGTGACTACTTCCTTCGGCTTTACGTACTCTGCTCTTGTGAAGAATGTATAGCGTTCCTCGCGGTAATCGAACAGCCAGTATCGTGAAGCCCTATCGGGAATGAACTCCTCAGCGAATCCCTCTCCTCCACGTCTCCTTATCCAGCAGTAGAAGATCTCATCTATGCCCTCATGCATGAATCTGGCCAATCTAATTCCTTTATGGTTCATGCTAAGACCTCTTTAAGGGCACATATATAAAGCGTATGCTCAAGACCATTAATGAGCGAACCATAAGGAACAAAATATCTTCATTCACTATCAGGCGGAGCATGCAGCCTTTAGGATGAGATTGAAGATTCACTCTCGCATATCTCCCTGAAGCTTCTCAGGTAATCCTTCACGTATTCATCGTCAATATTCAGTCCCTCCACGCTTATGCCTTCAAGTTGAGGGAGCTCCACATCCAAGTCTTTTAGGCTTTCCTCTTCGATGAGAGCCTTTCCTACAAGCGCTGCGCCTAGACTCGTAGCCTCCGTATACCTATAATAGACTATGTGGTTGTTTGGCATCAGGGTGGCGAGAAACCTTAGGTAGTGAATGTTCTTTGCGAAGCCTCCCTGAACGAGTATTCTCAATCCGCTCTCATCCCGGATGAGCATGCTCAATGCGAAGTATGTTTGAGCCGCTAAGGATAGGTTAAGCACGTGATAAGCCGTTACGGGATCCCTAAAGAAGCCCTGCTCATTCACTATTCTGCCCTTTGAACGTGGAAATTGACCCGTTCCAGGAGTTAATGTCGGTATGACATAAGCAGTCTCATCCCTTATGATCCTTGTTGCAACATCCTCATCGAATGGTATTCTCAGAGGATCAACATTAAACCTCTCCTTGATCGCATCAGCGTAATATTCGAATTCAAAGCCGCACTTGAACCTGGCTGACTTAACTGGTCTACCATACACATCAATATAGTATAGTATGTCCCGGTCCATGTCCCTTCTGTCCGGGTTGAACTCTGATCCTGGATACATGAAGACGCACCATGTCCCAGTCGAGGCCAGTATGAACTTATCTTTCTCATTTAGGAGGAATGGCAATAAGGAAGCGTTGGAGTCATGTATTCCAGGCGTGACCTCAGCATCTCTGTACCGTCCAATCGGGTCCCAAACGTTACGGATGAAGGGGGTTCTTCTTGGAAAATCTAAGCCCTCAGCCACGACGCTCCAGTCTTCATCGATTATATCATAGAGATATGTGTGGCAGCCGATCGAGGTTATCTCTGCAGACTTGGCTTTACATAGCGTAAATGAGAAGTATTCTGGGAGGAATAGGATAGTCCTAGTCCGCTCATAGACTCTTGGGAATTCGCTCTTAATCCAGTAGAGCTGGAGGCCTACATTCAACAGTTGACCAAGAGGTGGTGTTCCGGTTCTGGCATAGAGCTCCTCAGGAGAGCCGAACTCCTCAAAGAATCCTTCCCTAACGGCGGGCTCTACCTCTTGATTGTATGATACGACTGGAAAGGAGAGGGCATCCTTAGAGTCCAAAAGGGCTACTGTGGCTCCGAAGGTCGTGACGACTATCGAGCCTATATCGTATCCGTTTAAGGCTTCGTTTAGCGTGGAATACATCCATGCCCTAATAGCATCTACATCATCGCAGATTAAGCCGTTTGATCTCTTCTCCCCTATTCTAATTGAGGATGTATGTATAACATTGAGATCTCCATCAAAAACCGTGAATTTCTTGTTTGTCTTTCCAATATCGAAGACTGCTATGCTTCTTTCAGCCATACGCCTTCAGCATAAATCTATACGCGCTAAGGATATATTCCTTAAATTTTTCGACCTAAAAATGCGGAGGAGGAGCGAAGCGTATACTGAGCCTAATACTCCTCACATTTTATTTGGAAGTATCCCTTCGGATGGCCGCATGACGGGCATACTTCAGGAGGCTCAGTTCCATAATGGACGTATCCGCATTCCCTGCAGACCCACCAAACCTCCCGATCCTTCCTGAAGACAGAGTTAGACTCAACCTCTCTTAGGAGCTTTCTGTATCTCTCCTCATGATGCTCCTCAGCCTTTGCTATCGCCCTTAATCTAGCCGCAACCTCCGGCAAGCCTTCCCTCTCGGCGACATCCGCGAATTCAGGATACATCCGCGTGTGCTCATAGTTCTCGCCTGAGATTGCGGCTTTCAGATTTTCGGCTGTATTCCCCAGCACTAGAGGTGCAACCGCTTCAACCTTGATCTCGCTTAGCTCTTCGCCGCTTCTCCTCTTCAGTTCCATTATTAGATTGAAGAGTGTTTCAGCATGCTCCTTCTCATTCTCGGCTGTTATGAGGAATATCTCGGATATTTGCTCGAAGCCCTCCTTCCTAGCGACCTTCGAGTATATGGTATATCTGTTCCTAGCTTGACTTTCACCGATGAATGCTTTAACGAGATTCTCTATTGTGGCTTTCATACAATTTCCTCCAATAAACTTAAATTTTTAATTCGATCTTATATTGATTATGGTTCGAATTTCGAACATTGAACTCTTGAGGATATTACGCGAAAATTCAAGGATGCCATATTTAGAGATTGCGAGGATCCTTGGCGTAAGCGAAACAGCCGTGAGGAAGAGGGTTAAGAGGCTTCTTGAAGAGGGAGTGATAAGTAGGTTTACAGTCGAGATCAATCCGAAGAAGATTGGATATCAGGTTGTAGCGATGATAGGGCTTGATACGAAGCCTGAAGCCCTAATCTCAGTTTTGGAGACACTGAAGGAATTGGAGAACGTTCAAAGCCTATACTCATCAAGCGGGGATCACATGATAATGATGGAATGCTGGTTCAAAGATTACAATGAACTCTCGAGGTTCATTAAGTCCCTTGAGGAAATAGAAGGAATAACGAGGATATGCCCGGCAATAATACTCGAAAAGATAAAATGAGACGGAACTGCTGAAAACGCCGATTTAATGGAGCTACCTTTAAAATCGAGGTTGAATGAGGAGAAGATGTATGCCTCATACAAAAGATTCATCCAGCAATAGACTTTATGAGGCACTAATAGTCTCCTCGCTCTTCACGTGCGGATTCGCATTTTACCTCTCAATCTTCCTTAAGGATCCGCTTGTCCCAATGATCGACGGCCCATACTATCTCATTCAAGTTAAGAGCATCCTCTTGGATGGGAAGCTTGCTTATGGTGATCCGCCATTAACGTTCTATCTGTTCTCGATCTTCGCCATTCTCCTCGGGGACATAATGTTTGGGGTTAAGGTTGGAGCGTCATTCTTCTCGGCTCTAACGACGATTCCAGCATACTTCCTGATGAAACGTGCTGGTAAGGGAGTGTTCGCCGGCTCATTAGCCATGCTCCTGATAATCCTTTCGGCTCCATACATTAGGATGCTAACCGACTTCATGAAGAATGCCATTGGCGTATGCTGGCTCCTAGCCTTCATATACTACCTATACGACATAACCTCATCCGGGATTAGAAGGGAAAACATAATCTTAGCTTCATTCTTCCTCATCTTAACCGGGTTAACTCACATCTTAGATTTCGGAGTTGCCCTGCTCTTCCTCATACTCTACACAGTTGCAGGCTTCATCCTAAACGTTAATAGGCGGGTCTTCCTTAAGGCAGCTGCCATACTATTCTTTGCTTCAGTATTCTTCGTGCTATTCACCTCTACATTCTTCGGCCACCTATTCAGCGACTATAACAAGGCGATCTCCTTCCTTAAGGATCTAATTGGATTGGGAGGAGCAGCCATTAAGCGTGTAAGGCCCATACCCATCCAGCCTCTTCCGCCACTCCGCCGAGCAGAATTACCACATGCGATTAACGTCTGGCCACTCATCCTCATAGTAGCCGGGACGATCCTATCATTTAATCTTTGGAGGAAAAAGCGAATGGCAGATTTATGCCTGATCTCAACGACGACTATCATCTGCCTCCTAATGAATCTACCCGTGATACCAGTCGAATGGCTTTGGAGATTCGAGCTGATGACGGTTGTGCCATCAGCCATAATACTGAGCTATAGTGCATCGAGGATCTGGAAGATTGGCAAAGAGGAAGCCGCCATCTTCGCTGCGATCATAATCGTGCTCTCGGCCTCTCAGGCAATAGGCACAGCCATGACGATTCACCCGACAATTAGCTATCAGGGCTACTTGGATCTGGTTGAGATGAAGAATAAGATACCAGCGGGCTCCTTGATAGTGGTTAGTAAGCCAAGCCTACGCTACTGGGCTGAATATGTCATGTATGGGTCTGACGTTACGTTTGGGAAACTCTGGAAGATGCCGCCGCAGACGCTTCGGTCATACCAGCATGTATTTTTGATCCTCCAAAGAGGCAGGGCTCCGCATATACCATCCAAGATAGTATTAGTTGGGAGAGTCTACATGCTCGTAGAGCTGAGACCTTGAGCCGGATGGGGTTTGTTGGAAAAAGATAATAGTGCCGAGCTATATTTTAAGGTCATAAGAGCCTGGGATGCGATCTTATGCGTATTTGCGCTCATAGGGGAACATCATATTACGAGCCTGAGAATACACTTAGGGCTTTTAGGCGTGCCCTTGAGATGGGAGCGGATAGGATAGAGGTTGATGTTAGATTAACGGCGGATGGGCATATCATAGCATTACATGATGAGACTGTTGATAGGACTACGAATGGAAGTGGATATGCAAGAGATATGACGCTTGAGGAGATTAGGAGACTTGACGCTGGTAAGGGAGAGAGAATCCCAACGCTTATGGAGATCATAGACCTCGTCAGGGACAGAGCCGATCTCCTAATAGACGTTAAGGATCATGGAATGGAAGATAAACTTGCCGAAACAATCCTAAATGAAGACTTGATCGAAGATGTCGTTTTCATATCGTCCCCAAACATCATAAGAAGACTCAAGGAGATATGCAATGAATTTCAGATATGCCCATACTACAGATTTGTAGCCGACGATCCAATAGATATGAATGCCGTAAAGAGGCTGAGGGCTGATTGGGTATATGTGAGATGGATGAAGATCAATAGGAGGCTGGTTAGCCTCCTCCATAGGAGCGGAGTGAGGATATTTGCAAGCATCCCGGACGATGTGAAGGCTGAAGAATTCGATGCTATTATAGGCGATCTATATGAGATGGAAGTTGATGAGTTAGTAACCGGCAGACCCGATCTGGCTTATGCTTATATATCCAGAAGGAGGATGAGATGATCCATTAGGGTGTAGATCATGAAGCTTCTGAGATTGATTGATGAGTTTGAGGATGGGCATCTCTGCGAAGTCTATGAATTACCTGATGGGAAGATACTTATAGTTGAGGATGAGGGAGGAGTTGTCTTCTTGGGGGACAGAAGGGAGTATGATAATTGGAGAAGAAAGAGATCCTCCGAGAAGGTGGATCATCAAGATTAAGTCCTATGATGTTGCGGGCTCCGTCTTCCTACAGTCCAATCTGAATCCATAATCTATTTGGGAGCCTTCTCCATCAACGATCAACCTATCAGGCGTGACCGTGATCTTTGCGTATGAGCCCGTTATCTTCTCTTCTACCCACCATCCCATGCTGTATAGGCAGATGTGGTGAACCCCATCTATCTCCTTATAGCCTCCATAATGATGGTGGCCTCCGAAGGTCGCTATGAGATTATAGCCCCTAAGGATCCTCATCAGTTCATCCTCATTATCTAATGCGCCTTCTCCCGTGAGTATCCTCGGGTAACCGATTGGATAGTGACAGAAGATTATTATTGGCTGATTCTCAGGCAGCCCCTCCAGATCCTCCTTCAGCCATTCCAGTTCCTCCCTGATTATATGGCCGGATGGGCCTGCGCCTATATCTGGACCCCACCTACCCCAGGCTCCATCAAGCAATATCACATGGAGAAAGCCTATAGTCATCGACGTCCAGTAATCCTTCATTCCGGTGATCTCCTTGAATCTCTGTCTGCCAACGCTGGCCACATCGTGATTTCCAAGGGTATGATAGCATGGCGCTTCACACTCCGAGAATACGGAGTTTACCAGTTTCAGCTCCTTCTCGCCGGCTGGATAGCCAAGGAAATCTCCAAGTTCGATCACTATGTCCGGATGGAAATTCTCGTTCATGTCATCCACGAACCTCCTGAGATACGGGCTTATATCGAGTGGGCCTTGATGAACATCCGTTACCACGCCTATCTTCACCACATCCACATCTCATCCCCCAACTAATCTATTAGGCCATATTTGGATAGGATCTCGAGGACGCCTTCGCCTCGAGGCTTCGACGCCACGTATCCGCCGCATGACCGAACTGCCTCCTTCACCTCTTCTTCCGCATTCGATGTTGTAGCCGCCAAAAAGCCGAATCTCCCGTCAAGCATTGATACATCATGCACTGAATCGCCAATACAGAGTATCTTAGAGGGAGGTATACTCAGATACTCAGATAGCTTCTTTAATGTATTTCCCTTTCCAGCGTATACATGCAGGATCTGAACGGCGTTTCGGTGTCTATTGCACGTGAGAAACCTATTTCCCGATAGGATCTCTTTAAGATGAGCCTCTTCAGCCCTCGCATCCTCGAGGTTCTCGAAGAGCAATATGATCTTTCCCCTCTCCTTCTCCTCCTCTTCACCCTCAAATTCAAGTCTAACCTTCACGCCCTGCATACTTAATCTCTCAAACTCCCTACAGGCGATCTTTCTTGCTTCAGGCCAGACGCTAAGCCATGCCTCCCTCACCTTTCGATTATGGCTTGTGTAGGGCTTATATCCGGAGTCTGTGAGGAAGTATATTTCCTGCTCATCCGCGATTAGAAAGTGTGGGAAGCCAGACTTCACGCCCAACCCGTTCCTCTCAAGAATACTGACCTGATCGTCTTCATAGATCCCCATTGCCTGCCTTCCAGAGGCAGTCGCTATCTTTATGCCCTCATCGGCGATCTTCCTGAGGGCTTCCTTCAAGGCTGGAAGCACAGTCTTGTCTCTCTCCAAAAGAGTCCCATCGAGATCCGCAGCGATCATGCTGATCTCCTTAACCTTACCCCTCATCCGCATCAGCCATTCATATTCCTTAAGCATAAGAAACGTCTAGGATCCCTCTTTAACCTTTTTCCTTCTCAGACCATTCCGAATGGCAAAGGAACAAATCGGCATTAACTTTATTTTAGTCTCAACCAACGATAAAACAAGAATCTGCATAATTGGAGGGAAATAAAGGCTGATTTTAGAGAATGATGATTTGAGGGTCTCAATCGATGATAAGGGCTTTATGGATGTATTTGACAAATCTACAGGCGAGACTTGGAAACATTATCCAGACGGCGAACCCACAGGCATAATTCAGCTACGGGAGGACTTCACACAGCAGATCATAAAATGCAATCTTTCAGCAACTGAGAATATCCGTGTGACTCCTGAGGGCTCATCAGGGGCGAGGCTGATCTTTGAGGATCTCGTCTGCGAAGAAGTTGCTATAGGCGGAAGTTTAGAAGTGCAGGTCTCATTGAGGGGGTCAAATCTGAACATAAAGATTGAAAGGGTCGACTTGCCATCAGATTACGCTCTAGAGAAGATATACTATCCATACAGGAGCTTCTATCTTGAGAAGGATGAGAGGGGATATATTACTTGGCCGCTCGGCAACGGAATCCTCATACCGACAAACATTAACGACTTAAAAGATGAATTGTGCAATTTGAATCTTCTGTCGAGATCCGCCTTGGAGAGGCTTCCCAGAATAGCATTCACAATTGAAAATCCCATGTATTATTGCTGGATGTTCTCCATGCCTTGGTTTGGGGCGTCTAAGGGGAGATCCGCCTACATAGCGATAGTTGACACGCCTGACGATGCAGGAGCTTACATAACGGTCCTAGATCCGAGGAATAAGGAGCGGCTTGTCATTTCGCCAGTATGGGAGCAATCCTACGGGGGACTTAGATATCCGAGATCGATAACTTACAGATTCATCAGTGATGGGGATTATGTCTCTATGGCTAAGATCTTCCGGAAATATGCAATGGAGAGGGGCTTCTATAAGTCCCTAAAGGATAAGATCAAGGATAATCCTAAAGCGGAAAGGATCATAGGCGCGCCGCTAATCAAATTTTGGATAATGGATAGGTATCCGTGGACCGGCGCAACCTCAATGGCACACGG
>QMXE01000036.1 GCA_003661975.1 Candidatus Bathyarchaeota archaeon | reverse complement strand
TAGTCGCCCATTAAGCACCTGCTCTCTCTTTTACCCGGTATAAAACCTATCCACTCTAACGCTAGGTTCTCGGCGCCATGATTTCCGTAATTCTTTATGTGATCCCATACTCCCAGTAAATGTCTTAATAATTCATCTCTTGTCAGGCTGTTCTGGTATATAGTATTATATGGGGCGCCTATTTCTATCCACCAATAGCCGGAGTATGTCTTACTGCCATTAGGCATTGTGAGGGGATTGTGCGGCCGTATATATAGCGACTCTTCACCCGGGTATTTCTCAGCCCATGGAGGCGGTTGGAATAAAATCTTTCTATTTGTAGATACGCTTTTTAAACATGAGAGTGCTACCCTGCGTCTGATTATCAGGTTTTTCAGGAGCTATTACTGGCGTTTCATTAAACTCACTTCTGGCCTCTCTGCCCAGCCTATATTCTGCGCCGGCTAAGGCGCCTACTGTCCCATCACCTGTGCAATCTATGAAGTAGTCAGCATGCAGCTTATACATCAATTCACTGCCTATTTGTAAGCACTGTATTGCAGATATCTTCGTAGAGGAGCTCATTTCAACATCAAATGCTACGGTATCAAGGTACAATTCGATATTGTCTTCAGCCCTAACTGTTTCGTAAAGTATTAAATCCCATAATGAGGTTATCAGTCCATTTCGGATGGGAAGGTGAGACCTTCTAATGTATTTAGTTATTATTTCCTCTATGATTCCTGTTTCTCTTGCCCATGAATTAAAAGTGCACGCGCCTGACGGATTTACTCTAATCAAGCTACTTGAATTTCCTCCCAGTACAGGACGGGCTTCTACTAATGCTACCTTACACCCATGCCTCGCTGCCGCTACTGCAGCACATAAGCCAGATAAACCTCCACCAATCACCACAACATCATACATTTTCTTCATGATGGCTAGCGGCAACGATATTCACCTAGTTTGCAATATTCTTAGAGAGCATATAAGCGGTGCACTCTAAAAATTTTTATAGCTTCTTTTTCGGATTGTTCTTTCGGGCTGAAGAGAATCCTTCGAGATCGCCTTGACTGCTTCCACAGCTTTCAGGCCATTCCTAGGCCTTCACTAACTCTCTTGATTTTCTGGCCGTTAATTCTGTTCTCCAATGGTCCTTCCTCTAACTTAGCCGCATCTGGGCAGTAGACACCGCTTCGCCATCAAATAGCCCTAGAAATCTCGAGCAAGCCTCTCACCCGAAAGGAAATCTAGAATATCCATATGAAAACATGGGAAGAGCCATAATTGGGATTTTCGCTACGAAAAGTCATATTAGCCGCGATGAGCCACATTCATCTAGGTGAGAAATGTGATAGTCGAGTTTAGCGTGATACCTATAGGTGGGGGAGAAAGCGTCTCAGAATTTCTTGTTCCAGCATTAAAGGAGTTGGAGAGGAGGGGGATAAGGTACGAGGTCACGGCTATGAGCACCATTTTTGAGGCTGAAAGCATCAATGAGGCCCTTGAGGCTGTAGGAGCGGCGCATGAAGCCGTATTTAAGACTGGAATTAAGCGAGTAATAACTTCGATACGAATTGATGATAGAAGAGATAAGAGAGTAAGTATGAAGGATAAGGTCGAATCATTAATGTCTAAGATTAAAGAGCAATCTTAATCCGACAAACAAAAAATGGGGGATTTCTGAAGAATCGCCTTTTTTACTTGCTCAGCTCTTCAAGCCTCTTCCTCAATGCCTCTAACTGCGACTCAAGAGCCTTCGCTTGCTGCTCTAGGATCTGCCTCTCCTGCTCCTTGCTCATCTGGGGAACAATCGGATACGGAGCCGCTGGCGAAACCGTCTGAATCCACTGCATATACTGAGGTAGTAATCCGCTCTGCAATATCCACTGAGCAGTTGGAGGTAGTCCTGTTGGGCTTCTGCCTATCCATCCTGGTGAGAAGCCGAATCTAAGCCATCCTGGAAGCCCCGTCAGATAGAACATCCACCTATACCTATAACCCATATCTCTCACCTCTTTTTGCAATTATACATATTATCAATTATGTGATTATGCACAAAAACAATATAAACCTTCCGCAGCAATCTCTACAAAAGGTTTATATAATTTCGTGCTTAATCACACAACCGTCAAATCTAGAGATGGAAGTGAAGATATTTGAAGGTTGCAGTTTCTGCATCCGCCCCGTCTTTGGATTCACAAGTTGATCCACGCTTTGGAAGATGCGCATACTTCATAATTGTTGATACGGATACAATGCAGTATGAGGCCATTCAGAATCCAGCTCAATATGCAGGTGGAGGAGCTGGAATCCAAGCGGCTCAGATAGTAGCAAGTAAAGGAGTGAAGGCGGTCTTAACCGGGAATGTAGGACCAAACGCTTTTCAAGCCCTCTCAGCGGCTGGAATTCAGATCATATGCGGAGTCTACGGAACTGTTCGTGAAGTCGTCATGAAATTCAAGCGGGGAGAGATAGGCGGCACGACGAGCCCCACGGTTCCCATGCATTACGGAATAGGAGGAGGATATGGTAGAGGGAGAGGCCGAGGCATGGGGATGGGCATGAGATATGGAATGGGCATGTATCAGCAGACAGCCTATCCGGCAGCAATGCCGCCAGCGCCTCAAATGACGAAAGAACAGGAAATTCAAATGTTAAAGGATCAGATGAAAATGTTGCAGGAGCAACTGGAGAATATAAAGAAGAGACTTAAGGAATTAAAGGAGTAATGCTTAGCCTTTAGTGAGATGGATGAGTGCTTTTGGCCCCGTTCCTTCTAGGAGATTAGGTAGAAGTCTAGGAATAAATAATATTCCCGCGAAGATATGCTCATATTCTTGCGTCTACTGTCAACTTGGAAGGACAACGAGGATAAGCATAGAGAGAAGACCTTTTTATGCTCCGAAGAAGCTCTTCAGGATCGTTAAGAGTAAGGTTGAGGAAGCCAAAAGCCGGGGTGAGAAGGTCGATTATTTAACTTTCGTGCCGGATGGCGAGCCAACCTTAGATGAGAACTTGGGTATAGAGATGGAGATGCTTAAAAAGATCGGAATCCCGACAGCCGTATTGACAAATGCATCGCTCCTCTGGCGTGACGATGTTATAGATGACCTTTTAAAGGCTGATCTAGTCTCCCTAAAGGTCGACGCGGTCAATGAGGATATCTGGAGAATCATAAATAGGCCTCATAGATCTCTGAGGATAAATGAGATTTTAGATGGAATCATTAGATTCTCCGATGAGTTTAAGGGAAGATTGCTCACCGAGACCATGCTCATAGACGGCTATATGGACAACTTGGAGGATATTGCCGATTTTCTGTCGAAGATAAGACCATGCAAGGCTTATATAGCGATTCCCACCCGTCCACCAGCGGAGAGCTGGGTTAAACCAGCCAGCGAAGAAGCAATAAACAGGGCGTTTAATATTTTCTCTAAGAGCCTCGGCGAAGATGCAGTCGAGTACCTCATAGGATATGAGGGAAGCTCATTCGCTCTTACCGGAGATATAGAAGAGGATCTTCTGAGCATAATGTCAGTTCATCCGATGCGTGAAGATGGAGTAAGCGAAGCCTTAAGGAAGGCGAATGCTGATTGGGGCATAATTGATAAGATGCTGAATGAGAGGAAGATTGTAAGACTCGAGTATGATGGGCATACATATTACATGAGGAAGATCCAGAGCAGGTCTTAGAGTTAAACTTGAGGAACGAAATGAAGAAGCAACCCGGCCATCTTAATCTGCGCATCGTATAATTACGGAGCACCTACTGAAATCTCCGTATCTATACAGGCATATTAGAGCCTTATTAATAGCTTCGATCTGCATTCCAATCTCTTCTATCCGGCGATTAATCTCCGCAATCTTCTCCTCCAAGATACCTAACCTACTAATCATTTCATTTCTTTCACCCATAACCTCGATCTCCACGAGTTACAGACAGCAGAAATAAGAGACTTCGATGACCCCTTTTAAGGGCAGGCTAGACTTTCCAGTCTATATTCGCACTTTCCGGCTTAACATAAACTTTAATTATGCCTGCAATTATTATCAGAAGCCACAGCGGAGCCAAAACGAAATAGAAAGCTGTAAACTCTAATGGATTGAAATAGAACTGGAATTTTCTAGCTATTAGATAGAAGAGAGCGGAATATACGGATAGGCTTCCAATCATGACCAGAAAGTTTCTTAGAGTAGACAGGGTTGTTGATGTAAAGGCTGCCGGCGGCAGAAAGATGCTCGTCCTTGCCGATAATAGGATCAGCGATATGAAGAACATCTTTATGAATGGCTCATCCGGTATGAATATGTTCATCAGTAATGGCGGCAAGGCTGGAAAGAGGAATAATATAACTGGCAATACAATACTCGGATATTCACGTACAACGCTCTTAAGCAGATTAAAGTATTCCTTAAACCAGAAGGCCGTTCCTATGCCCCAGCGCTTCCTCTGATTGAACCATTCCCTAAATGTGGAGGGAGCCTTAGTGCTAACCGCAATCTTATCCACAAACTTAAAACGTGCACCTCTAATGAAGGATCTGGTTGCGATATCCAAGTCTTCACATATAACCCTTCGGAATCCACCTAGCGATTCAAAGGTTTCCCTTCTAATCGCAAAGGCAGCTCCATTTATACCCAGGCACTTCCCGATCTTCTTAGATATATACCAGTTTGAGAGGCTGAAGCTAAGATAATCATAGCTTGTAATCTTAGCCACAAGGGAGTCCCTTATGACGTCTTTCTTTATCTCGATTATATCCGCATCTCTCATCTCTTCAACTACTGTCTCAAGAAAACTTTTATCACCATTCTTTATGATTATATCCGAGTCTAGGAAAAGGAAGATGTCTCCAGTAGCATGCTTCGCCAGCTCATTTAAGACGTTAGCCTTCCCCTTCCTTTTTCCATTAAATATGAAATGCACATACTCTGAAAATCTTCTTGAAGTCTCTATGCTCTTATCTGTCGGCTCATCTATGACCACATGTATCTCCTTATCTTCGTAGGGGTCATTAACAAGACTATCAAGTAGAGATTCGAGAAAAGGGGATTCTCTATAAACGGGAATAAAAACGCTTACTTTCTTAGACATCTTAGTATTCTCTATTAATCTTTTGATTTATTTTTAAGTTTTAGGGAAAGACGTGAAACAATCTCTCTTATATTTTAACGGCTTGTATCCTCCATGCCTCTATTGGAGGATTCCTTTAATCTCATCTCTTGTTTTAACTTCTCCTCTCGGATCTTTATCTGCTTAACGATCCTAGATAAGACTTCTATCGCATTTTGAATATTCAGCCTTAGCCTTTTTAATGCCTCGATACGCGCTTCCACTGACGCATCTCCCCGTAGTAACAGCAATTTTAATGCTGATCCCATCATGGAGGGGATATCAACATCTTCAATTATCCCTAGTCGAGCCATCTCTTTGAGAAGCCATCTTCTAAGAGTAGAGGCAAACTCAAAGTGCTTCTCAATTGCCTCCTTAAAGACCCTTCTACCCCTCTCCGTTATTCTATAAATCTTCCTCCTTTTCTCAGGTATCCACCAGCCCTCAATCAATTCTCTCTCCTCGAGATCCCTTAATGTCGGATAGATGCTTCCAGCAGTTGGCGTCATTATGCCAAAAGTCCACTCATTAATGCTTTTTATTATCTCATAGCCATGCATGGGCTTTCGCATTAAAACGAACAATACTGCCATCTTTAAATAGCCCTTCACCATCTGCTCCTTCCACTGATTAACTATCTCTCTTGGAGCTGCCGTCATAATTTATCTCTCCAAATATCAAGGAATCAAACATATATAGGAAACTTATATATTTTTGTTTGCCCCTTTATCATAAAAAACGGATGCTTTAACAATGATAGAGGAGTCTTACTCGCGATGGAGGCCTCAATCATATTTCTAGTCGCCTTCATCATAATCGAGGCCTATTCCCTATTGAAGACCCTCCTTAACTCCTACTTGGCCTCATCAATGGGCATATTAGCCATAGTTTTAGGTCTCTTAGGGGCTTATGGACTATCTAAAAGAAATAAGATTGGAGGATACTTCGCCCTAATATCCGTAATCCTCGGAGTTTCCGCAAATTGCCAATACACGATCAAATTGTCCTTCAAAGAAATATTCAAGAATTATCCAATGCTTGCATCTTCGGTCTCACTCTTCATCCTCGGAGCATTAGTTATGATCTCGATTTTCAAGATTAGATTGGATTACTGGACAGGACAACAATTGGAGAAATTGGATGCTAAGGATCCCTCATCTGAAGAATACGCCATAGAGACCGAGAATGTAATCAAGAAGTATATTGTCGGGTCGAACGTGATCACGGCAGTAAATGGGATAAGTCTGAAGGTGAAGAAGGGAGAATTCGTGTCTATAATGGGTCCTTCAGGTAGCGGTAAATCAACTCTTCTGAACCTCATAGGAGCCCTAGATAGACCTACATCTGGCAGGGTTCTCATAGATGGGGTGGACATATCCAAGCTGGATGATAAGGAGCTAGCGAGACTTCGTAACAGAAAGATCGGATTCGTCTTTCAATCCTACAATTTGATAGCCAGGTCTACGGTAAAAAGGAACATGGAGTTGCCAGCATTGGTCAGCGGCCTATCCAAGAAGGAGCGACTAAAAAGGATTAGGGAACTACTTGATGCAGTGGGTCTTAGCGGGAAGATGGATAGGAAACCGAAGACTTTAAGCGGTGGGGAGCAACAGCGCGTTGCCATAGCTAGGGCCCTAATTAATAATCCTGAGATAGTCTTGGCGGATGAGCCTACTGGAAATGTTGATTCCAAAACTGGAAGGACAATAATGAATTTCTTTAGGAAACTCAACAGGGAGAGAGGGACAACAATGCTGATCGTTACGCATGACCCTGAAATTGCACATATGACTGACAGGATAATCTACATTCGAGACGGAAGGATCTTTAAGGAGGAGAGGATGGAATAATGATCATGAAAAGCCGAGTAAAAGTTTTGACCCTAACATTTATTCTTCTATTATTTTTAGCGTCATTTCAAGTAGAGATTGAGCCAGCAAAATGCATCTCTGTGGAAATGAAGGTGAATAGAGTTGCATGGGGCAATAACATAAACAATCCAATCGAAGCCCATCCCGGAGACAAAAAGGTTCCTCTAACAGTTGAAGTTCAGAATCTCTCACCGAACAGGACGATCAAGGGAGTCTCAGCTGTCCTTAAACTCCAGAATAGCCCATTCACGGATATCTATGGAAACCTTGAGGCTACAGCCACAGGAAAGCTAGAAGTCGGTGGGGCTATAAGACCAGCGGATGAAATACAACCGAAGAGCTTCTTCACCTTAACGTTTACGTTGAACATCGATGATGACGCCGTTCCCGGAACATACATTCAACCCATGACCATAAATTACTGGGTTAAGTCTAAAAATGAGTATGTGGAGGGGATCCCTCAAAATCTAAGCGTTAAGATAGTCATTTCGAAGATAGAGTCTAACATAAGAGTTAATGTATCGCCTCAAGTCATAGTGGAGGGGGAATACGTAAGAGTAGCTGGCTCGATAAATCCAGCGCCCAAAAACGCAACTGTCACGTTAACCTATATAGGGCCTAAACGAGCAGTAAATAGAAATGTAAAAGTCAATATTGACGGGACATTCTCAGATTCATTCAAGCCAGACGTTAATGGCACATGGAATTTAAATGCAAGCTGGCCTGGAAATGTCAGGTATAAAGGAAGCTGGAATTCAGTCTCATTTGAGGTTAGGCCTATAGCCTCAATTAGCATAACAACTTCAAGCAACAGGATATTTGGAGGATCAGACAATGAATTTACAGTAACTATAATCAATGACGGTAAGATTCCCATCTCAGCCGTAGACGCTTCACTATACCTGCCCTACCCGCTCGTAGTTCACGGGAGGGAGAGCTGGAGGATAGAATGCTTAAATGCAGGGGACAACTCTTCAATCAAATTCGTCATATTCGCACCTGACTCGTCAATTGGCTCAACGTACACTGGAAAATTCGAGGTGAATTACCGCGATATCTACGGCGAGAGACACTTTAAGAGATTTACGTTAGGGCTAATAGTCGTCGGCAGAGTGGAATTGATCCTTTATGACGAAAGTATAAAGCCTCAACCTGTAAGTAACAGCTCAAAATTCAAGTTTTCAGCCACTCTCCTGAATAAGGGAACAGTCTCGGCGATGTACGTTAATGTATCGATATTGCCAAGCTCGATTCTATATCTGACATCTGAGAGCAAAACGTACATCGGCGAAATCGAGGAGAACTCTCAATCTCCATTCACGGTAGAAGCACGCGTAAGAGAAGACGTAAGTAATGGAACATATCCCATCACAGTAAAGATCAGTTATAGAGACGATCAGCATGTAGACCGCGAATTTAATGTCACATTTCCACTGGAGGTCATATCTGTTAAATCAGCACGCACAAGTAACGTGAAGAAGCCAGTCTTCATCTCATATCTTGAGGACATACTGACGCCAATAATAGTCTTAGCGGCATCCATAATCATAACGCTCCTATATCGGAGACGCATCACTCAACGTGAGAAGAACAGGCTGACGGAGGAAGGAAGGTGAATATTATAGAGATCTTTAGGTTCTCGTTTGAGGCTCTGCTTGAAAGGAAGGTTAGGGCTACATTAACGACTCTAATGGTAGTTATAGGCGTAGCTTTATTGGTTGCACTACATGGAACTGGAAATGGATTCACAAACTTCGTTAATGAGCAATTCAGCAATCTCGGCGCGAACGTTCTCATCGTAAGCGGGCGAGGAAGCATCGAGATAGACGAAACTCTGATAAGAGAAGTTTCTAAGCTTGAGGGCGTTAGAGAGGTTGTTCCATTCTATCAAAAGCGGGCATTTATAAGCTCGAAAGGGGAGACTCAAGCCTCAATGATCATTGGGATGGATCAGAGTAAACTATCACTGCTCTTTCCAACTATCAGCTTTAAATCGGGAACCTACGTTTCAGAAACCGATAACGTAGGGATAATTTTAGGGAATGAGCTGACAAGGGCACCCGGCAGAGAAGAACAATTCGCAACTCTTGGACAAACAGTAAGAATCATCTATCAAAAATATGTGAATCAACAACCCATTATATTCCAGCGTGCATTCGTAGTTCGGGGCATACTCAAATATGTGGGAAGCGGGATCATCCCAGTGGATCAGATGGCCTTCATATCAACATCCGCCGCTAAGAACTTCTTTAACCAGAAAAGCTATGATGGACTATACATAATAACTGAAAGCCCCAGTTTTAATGATTCTGTAATGAATGAGATAAGGGAGATGTATGGATCCGATCTCATCATAATATCACCACAGGTGATCTCAAATGTTATTCTTCAAATAACTGGCGGCGTATCCTTATTCATCAGAATAATCGCCATGGTTTCCCTTCTTGTGGCATCCGTTGGAATAATCACAACCCTTCACACCTCCGTTTTAGAGAGGATCAAGGAGATCGGATTGCTAAAGGCCTTGGGATTCACAAATAGACTTGTTCTAGGAGTATTCCTGTGCGAGGCGACTATCATCGGGATCATCGGTGGAGGATTAGGATCACTACTGGGAATAGTTCTCTCTTATGGTATGAGCTGGATTCTTGTAAGGGGCTTAAATATAGATATCAAACCGAGCTCTTACGGCGGGGAGACCCTATCGATCCAGATAGTTCCTACCTTTGACCTTGGAAATATAATCTCAATGTGGCTTCTCTCTATAGTGCTAAGTATGATCTCAGGTTTCTATCCGTCTTGGAGAGCTTCACGTTTAGATCCCGTTGAGGCCCTCAGACATGAATAAGACGGTTATTCTGGGATGCTCCTAGATGAGGCGGACTTTAAAGAACACCTATCTCCTTTAGGGTCAAGACTAGCTTATCCACGGCCCTGTATATCTCCTCCTCCTTCTTTGCGCCAGCGCAGACGAGCTTCCCAGATGAGAATATGAGAAAGACGACCTTTGGATCATCCATCCTGTATATTGCCCCTGGAAACTGTTCAGGCTCATACATTATTCCCCTCCCGATCTCATAAACGAGTCTTTCTATATCTATGGATACGTCACCGAGATCTATGGATGCAACGATATTTTGGATTTCAAACTCAAACTCCTCCGTGCTTATTATTTTCGCATCTCTCAATTGATTAATGACCCTCTCGACGACCCTAAATGATTCCTCCTCACTCTTAGCCCCCGTGCAGACCATCTTTCCATTATTAAAGATGAGAACGCAGCTCTTAGGTTTCTTCAGCCTAAAAGCCAAGCCCGGAAACACTTCAGGCCTATACTCAACATCGGGAAAAGCCCTAACAATAGAGTGCAGATCGATCTCCTGTTTGACCCTCGCCGAGGCAACAACGTTCTGAATGACTATCTTAGGGAAAATCTGAGCTGTATTAGGCGCCAACATTATTCCCTCCCAAGATATCAAGATGATAACAGCATATATATGACTGACTGATCCTTTTATTTAATTCCAGAAACATAAAGTTATTGGAACCTTATTAGTGAGGATTATGCCTCGGTGAGATATGCATGGTCATCGTTTCTCCCCGACTAATTCACAGACACCTTAAAGAGCCGTCTCTACGAAGGATCTTCCACTTCCTAGAAGAAGATCTTGAAGTTCAATCTTATCTACAAATGGCTAATGTCATGGCCGTTGAGAGACTAAAATATAATGATCACGGCCCAGTGCACTCAAGGATAACTTCTGGAAGCGCCCTAGAGATATTTGATATCTTAACGAGAAGATTCGCCCCTACAACCGTGAGGGATAATATATGCAGCCTAGAAGATGCTAAGGTCATAGTTTTATGTGGAGCCTACCTGCATGATATTGGAAATGCAATTCACCGCACGGCCCATCATATACATGGCTGCATCATCGCAAATTCTATCCTAAATAGACTATTCAGCGAGGCTTACCAAGTAGATCAAGAACTAGCCCTAAGATTGAAATCTGAGATCCTACACTGCATCTTCTCTCATGATGAGAATGTCGAATGTCTCAGCATGGAGGCTGGCTGCGTAAAAGTGGCCGATGGAACAGACATGGCCGAGGGAAGAGCCAGGATCCCATATAAGATGGGCGGCGTGAATATACATTCATTATCAGCGCTTTCAATCAGGAAGGTTGAGATATTAGAAGGTGATGATCGCCCCGTAAGGATCGTCGTGAACATGGATAATCCAGCCGGCATCTTCCAAGTGGAGAGAGTTTTGGAGAGAAAGATCTCCTCTTCCGGCATTGAGGAGATGATCGAAGTAGTGGCGCTTCAAAATGGGAAGGAAATAAAGTCCATACCAGATAAGGATCCTTCCCGAAGAATTATGGGAACATACAGATGAGTTTGATGGTTAATAAACTTTATAAGAAAATGAGGAGCAAGATCCAATTAGTGGCTTGGAGGCTAATTCTCGGCTAGGATTAGCATGAAGATCTGCATTTTAACTTGGGAGTTTCCTCCTAGAATTGTCGGAGGGATCGCTAGGCACTGTTTAGGATTATCAAAGGCTCTGTCCAGACGAGGCCACAATGTGCATGTGGTAACACTAGAGTTTCCGGGAGCTCCGCTATTCGAGGATGTAGAAGGAGTTAAGGTTCACCGCGTACTAATAGAGCTTGGCCATCCAAACTTCATAACATGGACTTTAATCTTCAACCACTTCATGGAGAAGAAAGTTGCCGCTTTAGGCAGAGAGGTGAATTTTGACGTTATACATATACACGATTGGCTGACGGCTCCGGCGGGCATAGCATCCAAACATTTCTTAAATAAACCTTTAATCGCGACTGTTCACAGCACGGAGATCGGCCGTTCCCAGGGACTTCACAATCCCGACTCATTCCTCATCGACGGGATCGAATGGTGGATGACATACGAGGCAAAGCAGGTTATCGTATGCAGTAACTCCGTCAAATCGGAACTCGAGAGTCACTTCCATCTCCCGCCGGAGAAGATAACGGTTATTCCGAATGGCGTTGACATATTCGATTTCGACTTAAATGTTAATCGTGAAGATGTTAAGAGGCGATATGGAATTAGACCGGATGAGAGGATTATCCTATTCGTTGGAAGACTCGTCCCTCAGAAGGGAGTAGACACGCTGATTAGGGCCGTCCCGCACATAATTAGGCAACACAGGAACGTAAGGATATTGATAAGCGGAGACGGATGGTCAAAGGGCTACCTAGAGGAACTTGCAAGATCAATAGGCCTTAGAGAATACATAAAATTTTTGGGTTTCATTCCAGACTCTGAACTTGCAAAACTCATGGCGAGCGCTGATGTCCTAGTCATTCCATCGATCTATGAGCCTTTCGGCATAGTAGCTCTTGAGGGAATGGCCGCTGGAGTTCCCGTAGTCGCAACGAACGTTGGAGGGCTAGCGGAGATCATTGAGCATGACCGCACAGGAGTTCTCGTTTATCCTGGAATTCCAGAATCCATAGCTTGGGGAGTAAACAGAGTCTTATCTGACCGTGAATACTCAAATTGGCTTGTGCAGAATGCTAGGAGAAAAGTTCAGGAGGTGTATAGTTGGGATGTCATTGCCGAAAGGACGCTTAGAGTATATGAGGAAGCTTGTGGAGGATAACGCGAGATATCTATTATCCCTTCGCGTTCTTCTCCAACTCATTTATCCTCCTACCGATTATATCTAATAGTCTGCGACGCAGTATATTCCCATCCTCAATATCATTGATCTTGGAGATATCATCTGCCAGCTCGCGGTAACCTATGACCTGAAGAATCCACCGTTCAAAATCTCCTCTAGCCATGTGAAACCTGATCGATTCCTCGCTTATAGTCCTTAATATCGAGTAGAAATCATGGAGGCTATATGCGGTTAGCCCCGTAGGCTTTGAAAAGTCGATATAGAAGGTGAAGCCCTTCTCAGGTGAGACCCTCCTGAGTATGAGCTTATGGCGAAACTCGGGCCTTTCAGACTTGAGATGTAGCCTAGACTGGAAGTCTGATAGTATCCTAATAAAAACCACAAATGCTTCTACTGGACTGAAGTATGGATTAAATGCGCTGTGAACATCGCCTGAACCTCCCCCCTTAGTGCACATATAATAGAAATGATCACTCGTCTGTAGGTAACGCCAGATCCTAATGAAATCGTCATCTCCGATCGCTTTTATGATTGGCTCCATTTCCTTTAGAAGGTTGAATGAGGCATTCTGCATCGTATTTCCGAGCCATGCGCTTAAATCTCGCTCTAGATCAGCCCATGATACAGTCTCATCTTCAGATACATCTATGACATCTACTGGGTAATGCCGCCTGATTACCTCACTGGGCGTAGAAAAGGATAGATTACTCCACCTTAGAATCTCCCTTGGAAGCCACTCTAGAAAATCGAATATTCCGCTTTCACGTCGATAATGCTCCCCGAAAGTCTCGTAATCTATGAATATGACTATTACATCTCCCGGTGTTGATGCAAGCCAGCATGCATACTTATCCGCTGTGAGAGGCCATTCATCCCATTCTCGAGATGAGAAACGAAAGCCTATATCATCTGAGAGCCTATAATTTCTGAGAAGCAAGCGGATCCTTGAATCCTTCGCCCTATAAATGTAATTCGGCTTCCTCCATCCCAAAATCCTCTCAGATCCTTCAGTAACCACTGCCTCGAAGCCCAACTGCTCAGCCGTTTTCGCTATCCTATTATTATAGATGCACTCTGTATTCTCGAAGACGCGTGGCTCAAAATTAAAGATGTCCCTAGTGGCCTTCCGATGCATCCTTATTTGCTCAATAAACTCCGCATTCGAGATGAAACTCGAAAGAGAATGATAATATGTTTGACAAAGGAGCTCGCAGCATCCCGACTTGACGATCTCCTTAAAAGATTCTAAGATCTCGGGACGCCACATCTTACATTGCTCAAGAAAAATCCCGGAAAGACTAAAGGAAACCTTAAACTTTCTATCCCTGTCCCTAAATTCTTCGATCAGATTTAATAAGACTTCATTTGCGGGCAGATAGCACTCCCTTGAGATGCGTTCAAAGATCTTCCTATTTAGATCCAGATCGAAATATAACTCGAAGAGATC
>QMXE01000035.1 GCA_003661975.1 Candidatus Bathyarchaeota archaeon | reverse complement strand
TATGCTAAGGAGAGAGAATGGGAAGTAGAGATTTTGAAGGATATAGGTTCTGGATTAAAGGAGGACAGGAGGAACTTTCAAAAATTGCTTAGAATGGTTATGAACTAGGCATACCAATACCTATGTAAGCTGAACCTCTTCACGTCTCAGTCAGATCATAAATAAAAATGTAATGTAGAGCTGGAAGGTAACTGGCCTAAAAAGCGACTAGGATTCATAAAATTCATTTATGAATTTAAACACTACCTTATATGTCCTCTTAGCCTTCTCTAGGGCATCTTTGGCTTCATCAAATCCGAATAGATCGGATGCTGTCTTACCTAGTGCTTCCAGTCCATACATACTTGGGGCTCTCTTCTCAGCCAAGTCTCTTGATGCTTCAGCTAGGCTTTCAATCTGATCTTGCATCCATTCGGGAAACTTGTGCGCGTAGAATCTGAGTATCCCTCCTACATCATGAACCTTCGGATATTCTATTCCCACAGTTCTCAAACATGCCTTAAGTGAGAGCTCAACGCATTCCTGGGAATACCTTACAGTTTCAGGATAGTCTCCCCTTTTTAGGGCGGCTTCAGCGTCGATGAGCCTTGCTCTTGCCCTTTTAAGAAAGTCTTTTGCCATAGCCTCCGTTCTAAAGGTCTATCACCTCCCCCGGCTTTATTGATGGCTTAAGCTCCCAGAACCATGTTCCATCTGGAAGCACGATTCTCCTCGCTCCGAGCTGACTGAGTCTCCCTCTTAGATCCTCAAGATTTTTCCTCATAAACCCATTTTTGTCCAGTATGATCACTGATGTTTCTATCATGTCCAAGTAGAATGGTTGCGTCTTCTCAGCCTCCTCCGGAGTTAGAATGACTGGACTTACCAGAGGATATATTCTGTATTTCCTCCAGAGATCAAATGTGATCTCCTCTATACCCTCCGTTGCCCTCCTAAAAACTTTAAGTCTCTCTGAGTAGTTTTCTGGCAGATCCTCAATAACAATTAAAAGGTCTATGTCACTTTCGGGTCTGGCCTTTCCCGCCGCAACTGAGCCAAACAGAACAATCGATATCACTCTCGTCCAAAAGTTCTGAATTAAACCAACAACTATATGCTCAAGTATTGGCAGATATATCTTCTGAACTATCTTTTCACGCCATCTAAACCCAGCCCACTCAAGAGCCAATACTACGGGATGAGTTGCCCTGTAAACACCTCTTGAGACTCTCACCAAGTAGCCAGCAACACATAGCCTATGCAAGGTCAATGCAACATTATCTATTTTGAGCTTCTTTTCCAAGCCTTTTGCTGTAAACTCGTTCAGTCCGAACTCTGATAGAATAAGCCCATAGACTTCTCTAATCTTCATTTCCAAATTTTATATATTTCATTTTTTGATATTTATCAGTTATTGATAATTAACCTGACACCGATTTAAAATTAGTCAAATGCTGACCTGAGTGACGTTCATTTCGTCGAGTAGCCTGTTTGATGAGGAGACCGAGGAGAAGAAGTGCTCCTGGAGGGAGGGTTAAAGAAAGAAGTAGAGGGAGACATGGATATTTTGGTGCCAGCGAGCATGATTAGACATGCAGAACTAAGATGCGGCGAAAGAGAAACATATATCCTAAAGATAAAAACTGGATGAGGAGGATATGCTTAGAAGAACAGATGATAGGACCGTAGCTCAATCTTTAGCAAGGCTTTAAAAATAATAATTTTTAGGTAAGTATAGATGAAGAGTCAATCAGGCGTGAGATTCGTAGGATTAGGAGAGTAGGCATTGCGTAAGAGTCTGCTTCTACCTCTTATCACGTTGCTGTTCATATTAAATTCATCGAATCTGTATATGTTCCTTCAGGTATCTGCAACCTCAGATGATAAGCCTATACTGGGCATATCGACCTATGGCCTGTATATGGCAAGGCCGCATTCTCCAGATAAGACCTTTATAGCTGTAGCCTGGAAATGCCCCAAAGGAAAGACCTTCACGGTGGAGGTTCTTCTTCCAAAGCTGATCTACGAGCCCCTGCCAGTTCCCCCTCCATATTATAGAGGAGAATTTAAGGCAAGCGTTTCCGCATTTACGATAAGCGGAGAAAGTGAAAATCCAGAGCATATACATATTGATGTGCCAGATGGTATTTCCGGGACTTTCAACATCAAATTGAGGGTTAAAGACTCTGCCGGTAGGATTGTTCTGACAAAGAGTGTTCAGCTAAGCACCGAGGGAGGAGATCCGCAGGGGCAGATCAAATGCGAGTCGAAGCAGCTAACCGTTAAGGTGGCGACGCTATTTCAATGGGGAGAAAACCCTGGACAAGCTGAGTATTATCCAAAGCCGCTTACTCTCTGGGAGAAGGTTGCCTTAACTGTTCAGGGAGAAACGAATCCCTCAGCCAGAATATCAACCTTACTAATCAAGTATTCAGGCTCCTCCTCTGCATGCCGATGGCATGAAAAGGAAGAGTGGCAGGAGACGATCTATCTTCCCTACATGACACCAGGACAGCATCAGCTAAATCTAAGTCTAGTCAAATACATATACTCATTTGAGTACGATGGGAAAAGGGAAGTTTATGTCTCTAAATCCCGTAAGACCCTTCTTTTAAGCTCTGTTCTTATCCCGCTCAATTACGTTAATGTAACAGATGAGATTAAGCCAAAAATATGTCCGGTTAAGGGAAAAGTCTCGATAAGAGAAGCCAGTTTCTCAGCCATCTCAAACGATAACGTTTACTTAGACTATAGCTGGGAGACAATAGCAAATGCGGAGGTTCAAGAGCTTATCCTCAGCAAAGCCGGAGAAGACTATGACTTCAATCCGAGATTAAGCGGGATTACAAGCGAGGCTCGAATACGCGTAGACTCTGACTATCGGGGAGATCTAGGAGACCCTTTGGGCATAGTGATGAAGGAGTGGCGAGAAGGATCATATACTAAAATACAGAATATTATGTGCATCCGGCCTTACCGAGTTGGGGGAACAATATGGTTTGAATTTATACCATCTCTACATGTTCCTGAAGAAAAATGGAGAAATGTAGAGGTAAAGGAATACTCTCTAAACGAGTTTCCCAAATTGCATTTCAGGAGAGTTCGGGGAGAGATATGCGCGAAGAGGTCAGGCAGAATCGGGTTGAGAGCGGAGGAGCTGTATTGGCTGGCGAGGGCTAAGCGTCTAACATTTTATGTTGCCCTTGCTCCACGTTATCCCGCGATAAGAAGCCTCATGTATCCCTCTGCATTTGCCATTAGCAAATTCGAGGTTCCCATATATTATGAGCCGCCATTCATACTCGTTAATGGAAATTTTTCAATAAACTCCTTCACTCATAGGCTGGACTTAAGCATCAGAAAAGACTATCCAGACAATCCGTATTGGCTGTATGTATACTTCACCCTGAATGCGAGTATAACCGTTAAGAGGCCATTCTTGGAGGAGGCTGGTTCCAGTATTGACAGTAGCCTCTATGACCCGGCATACTTCATTGTTGAAGTCTCCCATGATGGATTAAAGGATCTAAGAGAAAATCAAGTCTATGCTATGTCGAAGAAGGAGCTCGAAATGCGTCCTATGGGACATTATGGCATAGTTATTGATGAAGTAAATATGAAGGATAGAATAGTGGACGAGATCACTTTTGCTGGCAAAGTGGCGAGGAACGGAAAGTTTATTCCACTGAAAAGAAACGTGACGGAAACCAGAGGATGGTTCAAAACAAAAGAATTATTCTTGATACTTAAATTCAGAAGCAAGAACGACCTCAAACAGGTTAAGAGTCTTAATTTCACATTCTACATTTTAGATGCCTTCTTTGATAGGGTCGTCTATAAGATTGAGAAGGAGATCGACATAAGCAAAGAGATACAGAAGCTTCTTTCACAGATTGGGAATATCCCGCCGAAAGCGAAGATTAGAATATCTCCTCAAAATCCAAGTCCGGGAGAGACAGTAATTGCAAGTAGTCTCTCAAAGGATCCGGATGGATATATCACCGCATATAAGTGGGTCATCTATGAGGATGGAAAAGTAATTAAGAAAGTCGTGGACGTCGCCTCTGTGAGCTTCACGGTTGAGGCTGGCAAGACTTATACAGTCGAGCTTACAGTCACAGATGATGAAGGCGCGGTAGCTTCATCCAAAGTTACAGTTGTCCCATACTTGAAGGCTGAGGGGAAAGTCCTAATCGAGGTCGAGACGAAGATACATGATGATTTAACCGTTGAGGCGGCTCCACTTGCCATTGGAACAGCAGGTATATCATCATTCGAGGTAGAGGTCAAGCGTGGATCATACGTAAAGAGGTTCAGTAAGAACCCGCTTGATATGGAGGACTTGATCTTCAGAAATAAAATGGGCAAAGTTATTACCGGAGTTTACTTTCTCACGATCAAAGGAGATTATCCAAGAAATCTCCAGAGACGCTTCAATGCGGGCGAGGCGTTCAATACTGCGAGAATAAAATATGAAGTAAACGTGACAAAGGATGGAATAAAATTCATTATTATATTTACACGCAACTGCATAGTAAAGCCGAAGGGGAAGGACTGGTACTTCATATCTCCATTCTTCAAGACTCCTCATGGGCCATTCCAGAACTCGATTGACGTTTCAAGGGGATTCAATGTCAGAATAAGGCCATACGCCGTGTGGGAGATGCTCCTCAGGAAGACGCTGATTAAATTCCTGACAGAAGCAAACGTCGGTGAAGCCCAAAGACTCATAAATAATCTCAAAATAAAGTATGGATACTCTCCCAAATTCATTCATACCGTTGGGAACCTAATTAAGCTGCCATATCCATCTCTAATGTTCAGCCTAGAATATACAAGGGGTGGATTTAGTACAAGCGGTGCATTTGGAGACTTCTTCGAGGAAGCCGGACATTACATAAGATTCCAGTGCTTCACAGACACTGGCGGACTATTTAATCCAAAACAGTGGCTGATAAACACACACCTCTATGGATCGCCACACGCCGTAGATGAGCCATTTCCGATAACGATTTCACTTATGAGTTATCCACTGGCTTATATACCAATACCGAGGTTGAGTGCCTTTGGAGCCTTCGACGAGGGACACACGGAATTCCTAAGAACTCTAATTATCGACTACCTGAAATGCCAGCCATACATAAACTTTACAACACCGCTGCCAGAGAAGCCTGACTTTTACACTACACCAAACTTCTATGGATCCACAAATCTTATTAGAAAATCCATAAGGTTCACGGGAAATACCGTAGAGGGAAGGGTCGCCGGGCTTCTACTGGCAGTTCTATACTGGAACGATGAAGACCCAAGATACCATCCAGACGCTGAGAGAGCCACGAGGGCTTACAGACTATTCTGGGGCGCCGTGCACTCAGCTCGCACGATTATGAACCGCTATCCACTGATAGTAGATGAGGTGATATACATGCTCATCGCGAAATACCTAAATGAGAAGCCTGACATGTGGAATCTAGCGGTTCACTACATGAGCCCTACAAAATATAATATGCCTAACAGCCTCAGGATCAAGCCATTCAGGGCTAGTGGATCAACGGTGATTGGAAAGCCAGTTCTCATATATAATCTTGCGCCTGAGGTTGTGGCTCCAACAGCTAAGGTCTATGACGGCTTCAATAATTATTACTTAACGTCGGGAGACTTGGTTTATATAACGGCTATTGATGGAAGTACTGTTTCTTCGCTTCTACCGCAGTATTATCCAATAAAGGCCGTGATCTTCTCGCATGATGGTAGGTTGAGCGGCTCGATAACGCTTAGAGGAGCCCTTGGAAGAATAAAGTTTGAGAGAAGATGGGTTAGGGTTCTGAACGGGGAGATCCATGCTTTCATTCCTGCAGTCGGAGAATTATCAGTGAAGGCGGGAGGAGTCTTAGTTATTCCAAAAAGCGAATTCATACTTAACGTCACAGACGGGGAATTCTCTGGGCTAGTAACCATTAAGGGAAAGGTCATCGTCAAGTCGAATGCTACTGAGGTTGAAGTTGCAGCGGGAGAGACCGTTAAGGCCTCATCTAAAGGTGAACTGGAAACCTACAAGATTGACATGGCAAAGATTGAAAGATGGTGGAACATTAAAGGGGAGATCATTAATATTGGAGGCTTCCCACGCAGATCCGGAGACATAGATGGAGATGGACACTTAACAATAGCTGACCTAGTTAGGGTCTTAAGGATGGCCTCGGGGCTCGAAGAAGCAATAGCCACCGCAGACATGAACGATGACGGAGTAATCGATAAGACAGACATCAGCCTCCTTATCGAGGAGATTATGAAACTGGATCATTGAAGTTCATTCTTTATTCGCTCAATCGGCCAGTTCAAGCCGTTGGAGTCAGCCTTAGGGAGGATGAAAGATCGAGATAAGGGTCTCAGTATGCAATACGTTTGGGTGCTGTTCAATCATCTCGTAGATTATCTTCCTAAGCTCTTCTAGGCTTTCAGCCTCGATGACGACGACCGCGTCGAATCTTCCGAGGACGGAGTTAGCCATCTTCACGCCCTTTATTCTCCTTGACCTCACGATCTCCTCAGATGTCCCCGGCTTCACGGTAACCAAAACGAAGGCTCTAATGGCTTTCCGACGTAAATCCCTTGAAGAAGGCATCTTTGATTATTCCACCATTTAACTCGATAATACGAGGGATGTCTCTGTATGAATTATGTTCGGGTCTTTCTCAATGACCTTATAGAGGATTTCATTTATGCTGTCCAGGTCTGGAGCTTCGATTATTATGACGGCATCGAATCTTCCATAAATTGCATCTGCCTGAACGACCTCTTTGACTCGCTTCTTTATTCTATCAACCACCCGAAGGGAAGTCGCCGGCTTTGTCTTCACAAATATGTACGCTCTCATTTACTTCACCTACCATATTACGCTCATTCTCAAATTCTTAATAATCGAGATATTTCATTATTTCCCACGGTGTCACGTAGAGGCAGTACTGGTTCCAGTCGTTCATCTTATACTCGATGAATGCGTCGAAGATGTGGCTTCCAAGAGTCCGATAAATCACCTCATCACTCTTCATCTCCTCCAAGGCATCCCTCAGCGTAGTCGGGAGCTCCCCAATCCCCAAAGCCCTCCTTCTCTCCGGAGATAACTTGTAGACATCCTCGTCGACGGGATCTCCGGGGTCAATCTTCTTCTTAACCCCATCAAGCCCAGCCATTAAGATGCAGGAGAACGCCAAGTAAGGGTTACAGGACGGATCAGCAGACCTAAATTCAATTCTCTTTTGTGAAGCATACTTCGGACCCTTAAAGTATACTGGAACCCTAACTAGAGCTGATCTATTACGTCTAGACCACATGATGTATATGGGGGCCTCAAATCCTGGAACAAGCCTCTTGTACGAGTTCACGGTGGGACAGCATACAGCCGTGAGCGCCTTTGCATGCTCTAGTAGCCCTCCGATGAAGTATCTCCCAGTCTGGCTGAGCTCAGCGTATTCGTCGTTCTCATCGTACATGGCGTTCTCTCCGTCTCTCCAGAGAGAGGTGTGGACATGCATCCCACTGGCATTGTCAAGATAAACGGGCTTAGGCATGAATGTTGCGATCATCCCATACTTTTTAGCCACGTTCTTAGCGACAAACTTGTAGTAGACAGTCCTATCGGCAGTTTCAACCAAGCCTCCAAAGCGAAAGTCGATCTCGATCTGTCCGGCCGTCGCCACTTCATGATGATGCATCTCAACTCTGAAGCCAAAGTAGTCCTCAAGTATCGATGCAACCTCATTGCGGTACTCAACTGTTGTATCCTCAGGCGGAGGCCTAAAATAAGCCTCCTTCGGCCTCAAGGTGAATCTTCCCGCGGAGATCTCCGGCGACTCCGGCACTACCCTTGGGGCTCCCCAAGAATCTCCCCTCCCTCCATTCGGACTGACCCACAAGTCCCACACAAGCTTTGTTGGATCAATTGAAGTGAAGATAAAATACTCCAACTCAGGTCCGAAGTAGGCTGTGTAACCCATCTCCGCCGCCTCCTTTACTGCTCTCTTTGCAACGTAACCTCTAGAGCAGACCTCGGAGGGTTCCTCGCCGCCATAAGCCTCATAAACATCTCCGATGACTATTGCGCTCTTCTGTTTTTCATCGCTCGTCCAAGGTATCACAGCCAGAGTCTCTGGATCGGGCTTGAGGACCATATCTGACTCTTCGATGGACTTAAAGCCCCTTATCGAGGAGCCGTCGAATCCTATGCCGGATAAGAAGGCGTCACCCTCTATATACTTCCTGGCTGGAATGACTACATCCTGCATTAGACCACGGATGTCCACGAATGTGGAGTGAACCCATCGGATCCTATTCCTCTTTAGGATCTCAACGGCCTTCTTAATGGCTTCTAATCCGTCCATTATTGTGACACCTTTTATTCAATAAATTGACTATAAACTGAAAGAATTCTATATAAAATTTTCGCTTATTGGAAAAACATTTTACATAATATCAGAAAAATTGAATAAGTGTATCGGATGCTGAGCAAATTACGAGGATAACGCTGAGAAGAAAATCCTTTAGCCAATCTGGAAGTGGCGGCAATAGGAACTTCTATATTTTGGGCGCTCAAGAAATTTTACATGAATTTAGGGGTTTGTCTCATGAGAATTGCGATGGCCCAGATAAACTCGACAGTCGGCGACTTGAAGGGGAACATCGAAAAGATAAAAAAATATCTGGAAGAGGCTGAGGAGCTCGGAGCAGACTTGGTGGCTTTTCCGGAAATGGCCGTAACTGGCTATCCCCCTCAGGACTTATTATATGAAAAGGCATTCGTGGATGAGAACAAGAAGGCGCTTGAGGACATGATTAGTTCTAATGATGCTGAAATTGTTGGGGTTGTAGGCTTCGTTGACTTCGATGATGCGAGAAACCTTTACAATGCCGCTGCGATCTTCAAGGGAGATGAGATAGTCGGAACGGTGTATAAGACTCTTCTGCATGCCTACGACGTTTTCGACGAGAATAGATATTTCAAGTCAGCGAAGGAGGAGAACATCAGACCCGTGAAAGTGGAGATAGACGGAAAAGAGGTCAGTTTGGGCGTCGAGATCTGCGAGGACCTGTGGGGCGATGAATATGAGATTAAGGTGACAGACCTCCTCGCTGAGAGGGGAGCCGACCTCATCGTTAATATCTCCGCATCACCATTCTACGTCGGGAAAAGATTAGAAAGGGAGCGGCTGCTGAAAAAGAAGGCCGCCAAAAATAAGGTTCCGATATTCTATGTGAACTTGGTCGGCGGCCAGGATGAGCTCGTCTTCGACGGGCAGAGCTTAGCCGTAGATGCATTAGGTAATCTCATAGCGTTTGCCAAGCAGTTCGAGGAGGACCTCGTGGTCGTCGATATCGACTTAGAAAATGGAGTAGCCCCAAAGGTCAATCCTCCACCCTATAATAGGGAGGAGGAGATGTTTAATGCTCTAGTGCTGGGTATCCGCGATTACTTTAGGAAGACAGGGTTCAAGAAGGCTGTTATCGGAATGAGCGGCGGGATCGATTCCTCGCTTGCGGCATGCATCGCGGTTGAGGCATTGGGCAAAGAAAACATCATAGGAGTCTTTATGCCCTCCCGATTCACGAGCGAACATAGTAAGGCTGATGCTGAGAGGCTTGCTAAGAACCTTGGGATATGCTTCGTCCAGTTTTCCATAGAGGGCATCATGGAGAGTTACAGAAGAACGCTAGAGGAGCCCCTAGAGAAGATAAGAAGGCATTTCGGAATAAGCAAGGATAGGGATGACCCAGTTGCTGATGAGAATATTCAGCCCAGAATAAGAGGGAACTGTCTCATGGACATCTCTAATCGACTTAAGGACCTCAAGATACTTGTGCTAAATACGGGAAACAAGACTGAGCTTGCACTCGGCTACTGCACACTCTACGGAGATATGACTGGAGGGATCGGGGTGCTTGGAGATGTAAGCAAGACCGACGTCTACAGGCTGGCAGAATACGTAAATAGGAAGGCTGGCAGGGAGATAATACCGGAAAACGTATTCAAGAAGAGACCCTCAGCTGAACTCAGAGAGAATCAATATGATCCATTCGATTATAGCATAGTCAGCCCCCTAGTCGATGAGATCGTTGAGAATCGAAGAAGCAAGGAGGAGCTAATAAGAATGGGATACCCAAGGGAGGCGGTCGAAGACGTCTACAGGAGGATTAGAAGGGCTGAGTATAAGAGGCGGCAGGCTCCTCCATGCATAAAAGTCACCAAGAAGGCCTTCGGCATCGAATGGAAGATGCCAATAGTCAATAAGTATGAAGGCTAAAATTATCCTCCCACTCCATAATTTTAGCGTATTATGCATTCAGTGATAGTTGATTATGTTAGATCATCTAGTTTAAAGGGCATGTTTAAGTTTCTCCAGAAATAATTATCGTTTTCGGAGGTTTCATAAGAGTATGTATAGGTTCATATCTGATTTGAAAAGACAGAGGATTATTCTAGGTAATCTGCCCTTCCTAGGCATAAGCTATCAGGGTCGCGAGAAAGATTTAATGTATAGGGAGAGGTTCTCCGATAAGTCTGAAATAAAGAGAGTTATGAAGGTAGCCCTAAAATATGATGTAAATTTCTTCGCCGCCTCATCGCGAGAATTCAGTGATCTCTCCACGCTTCACCTCGAGGCTGTAAAGGAGCTTGAAGAAGAGGAGGAAACGGATATCGAATTGGTAGTCTGCATTAGCATACCGCTCTGGATTGGAGGCTCAAAAGTTAATGACTATAAAAGATGGAAGACCCATATACTCTATGAGTCTGAAAGGTTCGGAGAATCTATTCTGCAGAAGGCATTGGATGATCCCATACTAAATTTCCGTCCGAGATGGAAGGAACTGATCCTTAGCGTTAAAGCCTACCCACTGAGCCAGCTCAGAAGCAGGCTCAAAATCGATTGGAGAAGATGGGAGAGCAGCATTGATTACTTCTCAGACTGGAATGTCGCATGGATAGAACCTGGTTCAGAAATCGACTTTATAGCCCTTGCAAGAGCCGATCTCATAGGAGACCTTATAGATAGCATTCGTGACGCTGGATATAGAAGTCTACTGGGTTCACACCATCTAGGCGTAACGTCTCAGCTCATAAGAGAGAATGGAATAGGAGGGTTTGATGGCTACGTCACGCCGATCAATAAGCTCGGCGTAATGATGTTTCCCTCCAAAAAGGAGGTTGAGAAGGCTAGTAGGAGAATTCGAAGCGAAGGAAAGATGCTTATAGCCATTAAGCCTTTTGCCGGAGGCAGAATACCGCCAAGGGAAGCCCTAACCTACGTCTATAGGAACGTTGAAGCCGATGCATGCATGATTGGAGTTGCATCCGTCGAGGAGGCAGAGGAAGACTTCAGAATTGCAAAGCAGATCATATCAGAAGAGTCCGCTAAATCCAGTTATGGATGAGGAAGATACTCGGCAACCCAGCCTATCCCTAGCTCCTCAAGTTTTCCCCTAGATGGCACACCAGTCTCTTCATCCCAGCACATCATCCTATAATAGATGCGCCTTGCATTCTTCAGTTCATCTGGGTTCACCGCAACTTCAGAGAGCGGCCCCGCCGTCTGCGGATGGAAGAATCTATCGGGAAGCCAGTCATCATCGGCTGTTATGCCCTCTCTAATGTTGAAGACCCTAGCCATATTCAATACGCGCTCACCTAGCTTCATCAGCTCCCACATGGTCGAGTTCCATCCCGTAACCGCCCTGAGGATCTCCAATTTCTGATCGTAACTCCACGGCACAGAACCGCACATCAAAAGGCAATTGTCGAGGATTGCTGTGAATGTGCAGTATATGAGGAGGCGAACCTTATTTGGACCTAGATCCTCAAGGGGCACCTGATCTAATATTCCAAGTGCCTTAACTTTTTCCCACGCTGACTTCTGGATGAAACTTGTGTCGTGGATGTTATGGACATGATCTGCTCCTGTTGGCGAGACCGCATATCCCAAGCCTAAAGCCCTCTTCAGCCTAGGCTCATGCATCGGAACCTCCTGCCCCTTCACATGCACCGCATACCTCTCGGCTCCCCCACCTATCCTCTCAGCCGCCCTCCTCGTCCCCTCAGCCAATAAGTCTCCAATACCCTCCCTCCTACCTATCATCTCAACAAGCTTAACCATAGCCTCAGCATTTCCAAATCTTAAATCTAAACCTCCAGTATCCTCCCTCGTCAATATACCATTCTCATAGCATTCCATGGCGAAGGCTATGGTCGCACCTGCTCCAATAGTGTCTATCGTGTATTTTTGGCATAGCTCATTTGCCTTGCATATAGCCTTTAAATCGTCTATTCCACAATTTGATCCCAGAGCTGCAAGGGTTTCGTATTCTGGTCCTCCATACTCCGGGTCAACCTTCCATGGCTCATCAACTTTAACGACTTTCTTACATCTTATTGGGCAGGCATAGCAGCTGTCCATTCTGATGAGTATCGTATCCCTAATTGTTTGGGCTGATATTGCCTCGGGATTCGGGAAGAGTCCATCCCTAAAGTTTCTCGTTGGCAAATTTCCAGATAGCACATGAGCGGTCATCCATGCTCCTGTCCCTAAGCCCCAATCCACTCCGCCAGCGCCCCTCGGCTTAGCTGATGCCCAATCAACCATCGCCTCAGCGAGCTTCCTTACCTTATCTGGATCGGCAACCTTAACTTCTCCATGCCCCCTAACTGCTATTGCTTTAAGCCTCTTAGAGCCCATAACGGCGCCCATTCCCGTCCTACCAGCAGCATGCTTCAAATCGTTTATTACGCATGCATACCGAACGAGATTTTCTCCTCCCGGCCCAATCTGCATAGTCCTTATGAGGTTATCCTTAAGCTCCTCCCTGATGATCCTTTGAGAATCAGCAATATACATTCCCCAGATATGCTTTGCATCTCTGATCTCGGCCTCTCCATCATGAATCCATAGATAGACGGGCTTTTCAGCTCTGCCTTCTATTATGATGCAGTCGAATCCCGCCTTCTTAAGCTCCGCCCCGAAGAATCCTCCCCCCTCAGATGCTCCAAACCCTCCTGTCAGCGGAGATTTTCCTCCAACAGCGTTTCTTCCGCTCCCGGCTATAGGAACACCCGTTATCGGACCGAGGGCAACGATCAGCTTATTCACAGGCGAGAGAGGATCAGCTCCGCTCTCAAGTTCCCTAAGCAGATAATATGCTATGAATCCCCATCCGCCCATATACCGCCTATAGAAGTTTTCGTCTGGACTTTCAATCCTGATCTTATCGTCTGTCAGATTAACGCGTAGAATTCTCCCGGCATATCCAAACATCAGTCAGTCCTCCTTAAATAGTAGTATTCTATGGGGGCGATCTTTCCCTTTTCATACAGTCTAACTATGGCCTTTCCAGCCGAAATTCTGTCAATATTGTATCTCTGCTTTAGAATCCTATAGATATCCTCTATTGCTATCTTTCCAGTCTCATCGCTGAACTCATCGATCACTGAAAGAATCACTTCTTCCACGTCTTTATTCATCTGAACAAGCCCCCTAGATATTCTCTTCATTAATTGGACGAAGAGAGATTTATCGTTGTTGCCTTAAGGTGGAGCCCCGACCTAACGCTTTTAATCATAAGCGATAAATGTTCATTGGAGGTTGGCTGATATGCTAGAAGCCGTAACAGAGAGAATGCCATATACTATCGTTGAGGTAAGCGGATCTCCCTATGAACGTGGATTTGCCTACGGTTCTCTAATGAAAGATTCGCTGAAGCGTTTTCTTCGGAGGGAATTCTATGATCGCTGGAAGGATATGAAGGAGGAGATGCTGCTCTTCGGCGGGAAATGCTTGGATGAGATGAGGGACTGCCTACCGAAGGCAACAGAGTTCCTCCGGGGATTATCGGATGGAAGCGGATTGTCAATGGAGGAGGCAGTTATGATGCAATGCCACGAAGAGTTTGTTCACGGCGTGGAGATGACCGGTCACTGTAGCGCCATCGCCGTAGCTCCCATGGAGACCGTTGATGGAAGAACGTATGTGGGGCAGAATTGGGATTGGATAACCTCGATGAACGAGTATAAGCTGCTTCTACGTCAAAGAACCGATGATGGTCTCCGAATCTTAACGTATGCCTTTGGAGGCTTGTGGTGTGGGGCTGGAATGAACTCGGCTGGCGTAGCCTTAACTTGGACGAGTGCCTTCAAGCCCAAAAGGCCTGGGGATAAGAAGGATCCCGGAAAGGCCGAGGTTGGAGTGCCCACATACGCTTTAATCGCTGAGGTCTTAGAGCAGAAGGATCTAAGCTCCGCAGTTGATCTAATCATGAAGGTTAAGAATGCCGGCTGGTTCATATTTGTGCTTGCATCCGCTGATGGGAGAATAATGAAGATTGAGGCATGCCCAAACTTTAAGGTTAAGGCTCATTCAAGGTCATTTATTGTAGCGGCTCATGGAGTTTATCAGACCGATAAGATGAGGTCGCATTTCGGATTCAACCCTGAAAGGGAGCTCCCACCATTCGACGCTGGGATCTCCCGTCTCTCCCAGCTCCT
>QMXE01000034.1 GCA_003661975.1 Candidatus Bathyarchaeota archaeon | reverse complement strand
GTAGAGGAACTCTCAACATGGTATATTAGGAGGTCTAGGAGAAGATTCTGGAAGAGCGAGAAGGATGAGGATAAGAACGCGGCCTACACGACGCTCTATACTTGCCTTACAACGCTCATCAAGATGCTCGCTCCCTTCATACCATTCGTAACCGAGGAGATCTACCAGAACATAGTTCGCAGCGTCGACCCAAAAGCTCCAGAGAGCGTTCATCATGAGAGATGGCCAAAACCGAATGATGAACTGATTGATGAGGAATTAATGGCTGATATGGATCTGGCAATAAAGATCTGCAGTCTAGGACGATCCGTCAGGGGCAGATCCGGAATAAAGATTCGTCAGCCGCTCTCAAAGATGATCGTTGTAGCAGACAAAGAGACCCTCAACAGAATTAATAAACTCAAGGAGCTGATAGTTGAAGAGCTGAACGTGAAGGATATGCTCCTAACAACCAATAGAGATGAGGCCCTCGAATACGCCGTTAAGCCAAGACCAGATATTCTGGGCAGGAAGTATGGAAGTAAATTCCCGAAAATACAGAAGGCTCTGGAGGAACTTGACGCCCATGACCTGGCTGAGACCTTCAAGAGTGGAAGAAGCATATCACTGAAGATCGAAGATGAAAGAATAGAGATACATCCAGATGAGGTTGAAGTTTTAACGCGTCCAAAGGAGAATTATGCGATTGCCGAAGAAAACAATATCCTCGTGGCGATCGATACTAGAATCACCGATGACCTGAGGAGGGAGGGACTTGCACGAGACATCGTTCGAAGAATACAGAACCAGAGGAAAGAGGCAAACTTCAAGATTGCAGATTGGATAGAAACATACTATGAGGCTGGGCCTGAATTAACGAGGGTATTCGAGGAGTTTAAGGATTACATAGCAAATGAAACTCTATCCAAGGTTATTCGAAGGTCAGAGCCTCCAGAAGAAGCTTACATCGCAACCTATAAGATCGGAGGAGAAACATTAAAGATCGGGCTTGTCAAGGCCGAGGAACAAAGCAGTTGAGAATTACATTCAAAAATTTTTGTTTCCGCAAGAGTATTTTCGGCATCGAATGACACTTCAATCCTCGACTGGAACCTTCTCCCCCCTAAAGTTACGTTTAAACCTGCCGAGCTCCCCCATTACATCTCTCAGCATACATGAGTCGAATACTGGACCATCCCTGCATACCCTGTATCTTCCCATCACGCAGCTCCCACATATCCCAATCGCACATCTCATGATACGTTCCAGACTGGCCTGCATTGGAATCGAGTATTTCTCAGCCAAACAATAGAGCTTACGGATCATAGATTCTCTTCCACAGGCATAAAGCGAATCGAACCTTTTCTTGGAGAGAGCCTCCTCGGCAGCATCAACTGCCGTTCCCCTCAAACCATAAGTTCCATCATCCGTTACAAATATCACTTCTAAGCCATACTTATCACGAAGGAAGCCAAGCTGATCCCTAAAGATTATCTCAGAACGAGTTTTCGCCCCTTCTATAAAAGATACCTTCACATTCCTACTTAAGAGCCTATCCGCGAGCATTAGGAGTGGAGCCGCTCCTATACCCCCGGCAACTATAAGGGCATTTCTTCCCATAATCCTAAAGTGGGAGCCGAAGGGGCCTCTGATGCCTAAGATATCACCATTTTCCATTTGGCTTATGGCATGGGTTGCCTCACCTACATCCTTAACGGTTACGGACGCTAATCCATTAGATGCCGATGATATGCTTAATGGGATCTCATCCACATCTGGAATCCAAGCCATAATGAATTGACCCGGTTTAGCTTGACTGCAGAGATCATCTCTGAAGTATAATGTCTTAACGTCTCTCGCCTCGACCTTAACCTTAACTATCCTAACGATTCTGAGAACATTATTTTTTATGTGCCAAGCCAACTATATCCCCCACACTCTTAAAGCCCTTCCTTTGAAGATAATATTCTATACCTTTAGCGATCGATCTGAATACTGATAATCCCTCAATTGCAATAGCCGATCCTATCTGAACTGCTGATGCTCCGGCCAGAATCAATTCGACAGCATCCCTCCACGTTCTAACCCCTCCGCAGCCAATTATGGGAATATCAACAACCTCATAAATCTCGTATATGCATCTCACGGCTATGGGCTTAATTGCGCCTCCAGACAGGCCTCCCACTTTATTAGCAAGTATCGGCCTGCACGTCTCAATATCTATGGCCATTGCCCTAACGGTATTTATGGCCGTTATGGCATCGGCGCCAGCTGAGGCCGCGGCGGCCGCTATCTCCCCTATATCCGATACATTCGGAGTTAACTTCGCGAATACAGGACTATTAACCGACTCCTTCACCATCTTAACTACTTGGCTTACCAAACATGGATCTCTGCCAATTTCAGCTCCAGCCCCTCTAACATGAGGACATGAGAGGTTTAGTTCAATAGCATCTGCGCCCGCGTTAACAGCCATACTAGATACTTCAGCGTATTCCTCAGGCGAGGATCCATAAACACTGACTATCAGAGGAATCTCCAAGTCACGTAATCTCCTGATCTCATCGACAAACTTTTCTATTCCAGGATTTGGAAGGCCAACGGCATTTAGAAATCCGCAATCAACCTGTATCACTGTTGGATTCTTATATCCGCCTCTAGGTTTAGGACCGACTGACTTCGTCGTTACTGCCCCTGCGCCGGCACGGGCGACTTCACGCAGATATTCAGCCGAGGAACCAAGTATTCCAGATGCGAGGATTGTTGGATTTCTAAGATTCAGTCCCGCTATCTCCGTCTTTAAAGAAACGTCCATCAGATTCATTCTCACCAGTCTCTATTTAAAAGAGTAGCCTCTCTTAATAAAATAGATGATCTCTAGTCCTTCAGGTAATGGAAAACGTTATTGGTGAAAGCGGACATTAATCTTTCGTGCAATATGGTGAAGAAGAGTTGAAGGCCTTCATAATTCCGTCGATCATTGGAATTTTGGGTTTTGGAGAGAAGGGTGAACTCATAGGAAAGAGGCTTTTTCCTAGGGATCCAAAGGAGATAGCGAAGAGGCTTAAGCGAATAAATTCTGGAGAGATCATACCGGAAATGAAGGATCTGATCAGCGAACTCAAGAATAAGGGTTATGAAACATTCATATTTGAGGATCTGGATCTCGCGGAGAATATTCGTGAGAAGCTGAGAGTATCCTCTGAAGTTGAGCCTCAATCTGAAATCGGCAGGTCACTCCGCAAAAAATTAGGAGAATACGCCGTCGAATTCGATTTTTTAAAGTCCACCTTAGATCTGCCAAGGTTGATCCATGAAGTCTCAATGGAGATCTCGAGAACATCAGTTAAAGAAGCTGCTGAAAGGAGGGATTTCCTGATAATACAGGCCGTTGAAGCGCTAGATGATTTAGATAAGACATTAAATCTATTTGCAGGTCGGATACGTGAATGGTATGGACTCCACTTTCCGGAACTCACACATCTAATAAGTAAACATGAATTATATGCGAGGCTAGTACATAAGCTAGGAAGGAGAGGGAACTTCTTAAACGAGAATCTTGAAGTATTCGATCTGCCAAAAGATAAAGTTAAAGAGATCGTACGGGCTGCTCAAACATCTATGGGCGCGGACCTGAATGGTCAGGACTTGGAACAGATAAGGATGCTCTGCAGTCAGTATTTGAGCCTATCAGAGACCAGAAGAAAAATCGAGAGATATTTAAGTGAGATGATGAAGGAGGAAGCCCCAAACATCTCGGCGCTAACCGGGCCGATACTAGGCGCGAGACTAATAGCTCTTGCAGGTGGACTTGAGAATCTAGCGAAGATGCCATCTAGCACAATACAGGTTTTAGGCGCTGAGAAGGCTCTTTTTAGATCGTTAACTACAGGGGCGCGTCCCCCCAAGCATGGAGTCCTCTTCCAGCATGCTCTCGTTCATGGATCAAAGAGATCTCTTAGGGGAAAAATCTCCAGACTGCTTGCTGGGAAGATAGCCATAGCCGCGAGAACCGACGTTTTCAGCGGGAATTACATTGGAGATGAATTGAAGAAGGCCCTCCTGGAGAAGGTAGAGGAGATAAGAAAAAGGGGTTCAAGAAGAAAAGTTTCGAGGAAGAAGCGTAGGGGGAAGCGGAGATGAACATAAAGGCTGTTCCGCATCAAAGATTTGAGGGAATCTACTGGATAATCTTGGAGGATGGAACTAAGAGGATCGCCACGAGAAACCTCACTCCTGGAAGAAGCGTCTATGGCGAAAGACTGATAAGAATCGATGAGTCGGAGTATAGAATTTGGGATCCCTACAGAAGCAAACTTGCAGCTGCAATACTGAAGGGAATGAAAGATCTACCGATTAGGGGGAGAAGTAGAGTTCTTTATCTTGGAGCTGCCTCCGGAACAACAGCAAGTCACGTATCAGACATAGTGGGAGAGAAAGGCTACGTTTACTGTATTGAATTCTCTCCGAGATCGATCCGTGACCTAATAGATAATGTCTGTAGGTTCCGCGTGAATATGGCGCCGATACTTGCAGATGCAAGGTTCCCAATCAAATATTCAACGCTAGTAGGCGAGGTTGATGTCATATACTGCGATATTGCCCAGCCTGAGCAGGCCAGCACCCTAGCCGATAACGCGGGGATCTACCTTAGAAAGGGCGGATGGATCATGCTTGCAGTGAAGGCTAGAAGCATAGATGTCACGAAAGAACCGTCAGAGATATATCAGAGGGAAATAAACACCCTTAAAGAGAGGGGATTTAAGATAGCAGAGACGATCAATCTCGAGCCATACGAGAAGGATCATGCCATGGTAATAGCGCAATTCGAGATATAACCCCAAATAGACTGAAAGATGAGAAATTACAGGATCTCCCTTAAAGATTCAATGCTGAATCTAGTGTTTGCACACCCATTCCTTATGAGAGGGACGGCTTGCCCCGCGATGCCCAGCTGATTCAATATCTTCTCGGCCATGTTGATCTCCATTCCACATGCAACTCCAACGACAGCATCATATTTTCCCTTCGACAGTATCTTCTTTATGCATGAGCCTCCAGGCAGAATATAAACATCGTATCCCCGTTTTTCTCCGAGAAGCGTTGCCTGATGTATTAGACAGTCACCAGAGCAATGAGAACAGAAATAGGATGGAATCTCCGGGTCAAATCTAGCCTTACATCTATTATCCATGTATTTCCTTGAGCAGTGCGGAAGAAAAAGAGCCTTCCTGCTTGCAGACTCAAATCGCTCCCTATTCATGGCATTCTTTATGTGAATCTCAATGAGATCTTCGACCAGCTGTATCGCTTCGGTTAGATCAAGCCCCGTAATCTCCCGGATCCTGAACTTTTCAATCAGGTGACGGACCGCCTCACCCATCCTCCTATGCATGTTATAATCATACGTGACCCTCATGATCTCCCTAAAGAAGGCCTTCGAAACCCTCGTCAAATCAAAATTAAATGGATATGGCACTCCAATCACCACACACCAAAAACAATTCACAATTTTATATGATTTCCGCAAATACGCCGCAAATCAACAAGTAAAAAATATATCTGAGAAATTAAGCTAGTAATATACGGCGAAAAGCCCTGGTAGTATAGTCCGGCCTAGTATAGGCGGCTGTCGCCCGCCCGACCCGGGTTCAAATCCCGGCCAGGGCGCCACTATTTTCGGTTCAAATCCCTTTCTTCGCCTTTTAAGCCGTCAGATCACTCCATAAACGGAATGAGGAGCGAGATATACGATTATGACGAGAGGCTTGAGAGGTATAGGCGGATCATTAAGGGGCTGAGGAACGGCGGATTAGCATTAAAGTTTCTGGATCATCTAGCCGCTTTAGGCCTGTCGGTTGCAAGGGCTTCGAAGTATGCAAGTCACCTTCCAGCACTGCTAAGAGTCATAGACTTCGATCTGGCTGATGCGACTAGAGAGGATGTCGAGAGGGTTGTTGCTTGGGTGAGCCTCCCCCTACTGAGGTGGGAGGCTTCCAGCGTTCGGCTGGTGCTTTACGCCTCCAGTCACATCTGCCAGTTCAGGGGCTCACAGCTCCCCCATCCCATAGAGCTCATTACCCTATGGGCTATTGACGCTTCCAGTCTCGGGGCGGATGCCACGTCATCAGCAACATGGCATACTCAAAATTTGCCAGTTACGCATTTAAGCCTTTACCGCAATTCATCTCCCCACTAAAGGTGGGGGTTTTCTTGCGGTATTCTTAATAAACAGTCAGCCCTACAGGGAGTGGACGAAGCACGACCAGAAACTGGTGCTTAGAAAACTGATTCAATACGCGAAGTATGGAAGCTGCGATAGAAATACGCCTCTGCCTCGAGAAGTAAGCTGGTTCAGCCTCAAAGTCAAAGAGAAGGATTCTAGAGTTACGCCGGACAGCCTGCTCTCCAAAGAAGAGTTTGAAGCAATAGTTAAGGCTACCGAGAACCCCAGGGACAGAGCGCTCGTATACGTCATTTTCGAAGCCGCCTTGCGCCCCGGCGAACTTCTAACCATGACTGTTGGAAACGTGAACTTCAAAGATAACTACTGCCTGATCACTGTTAACGGGAAGACAGGCATAAAACGTATACCCCTCGTGGTCAGCTATAAACCGCTTCTTGAATGGCTTAGCAACCACCCCAAGAAGGCCGATCCCGAAGCGCCTCTCTGGTGCTCACTTGCAAATAATTAAAGGGAAAGAGGCTCACTTACAGGCATTTCCGGCTTTTAATCAAGAAGCTTGCCAGAAAGGCTGGCATAAAGAAGGATGTATGGCCGTATCTCTTCAGGCACTCCACACTGACGAACCTAGCGAAGGTCTTCACTGAAGCCCGCCTCGAACAGTACGCGGGTTGGGTTCACGGTTCAAAGATGAGCTGGCGCTACGTTCACTTCTCCGCACGTGACTTGGAAGATTCTGTTCTTGAGCTTCACGGCCTTAAAGAGTCAAGTGAGAAGTGCGGTATCCTCAAGATCGTGAACTGCCCGAGATGCGGTCACGAGAACCCGCCTGGTGGCGTGCGATGCGGCTTCTGCGGCTTCATCCTAGACCGGGAGACAGCCCTCAAAATGGAGGAGAAAGAGCGGGATAGGGAGTAGCGGATGGAGCAGGAATTACTGAGGATGAAGAACGAGATCAACGAGTTGAAGTCTCTGGTTTCGAAGATAATTCGGCAAGCATCTCCTGCACTATTCTCTCCAGCATCTCCAGCCGCTTTAGCATCTCCTCAAGCGTCCTCCTCGGAACAACCAGCAAAGCATCGTTTGACAACGCAATCGTCACCGCCCATGAAAAGTCACGAGGCTTTTTAAGGAAGCGGCGTGGACAGAGAGCGGCGCAGGAAACGCGACAAACAGTCACATGACGGTGAAGCAGCTGCAACCATCCCGAAAACGACTGGAACCACGATGCATGTGAGGTCATATGTGGAAGATGCGACGGGGTTATCGGCTCCGAGCAAGTTCCAGCTCCAAAGATAAGGCGTGACGAAAAGTTCTAGGCGCGTCTGATCCGGGCGATGCCGAATGTCAGTGCGCCGCCAGTAATCAAAGCTTCGAGGATTTTCGGGAGGAGCCGCTGTTCCTCTCAGATGAATCCGCAAAATTTCGGTTGAAAACATAGAAGCTGATGAGGCTTCACTCTATTAGTAGCTCTTCTAGAAGAGACCGCTCTTTATAACAAGCACATATGACCATAATAAATTTAACTTTTAAACTGACAGATTAAATATTTACTCGATAAGTTGAAGAGGTTTATTGATATTGGAGATCTCCCAGTCATGATATTCTGATTTTCTTTTTGAAGGCAGTTTATAGCCTCTCATCCAAATAGATCCGCCCTTTTCATATATTGAAGTTATAATTAAGTCTTGATCTTCGACTTTGTAGAGGGATTTTTCGCCTCCACCTCTCGCCATAAATACTGGAAAAATTAAGTTATTTACTTCTTTCACTATTTTATTTCCTTCAAATTCGCCGAAGGGCACCAAGAAATATTCAATCTTCTGCTTACCATAAAGGCGAATATCATATTGCGTTCTTTCAGCCCAAGAAAAGCTCATTCTATTCGTGAATGAAGAACCGCCCCATGCGATAAGATTTGCAACGACGCCATCCCTCACCCAGTGTTTAACCGTTCCGCGATTTATATATACTAGGCCGCCGCAATACAGCCAATTAATGGCAAATAATAGTCTATTTTCTTTGGCTTTTACGTATCCAAAAGGTATATCATGGTATATCGTTAATCACAGACCTTCATGGCAACATTGACGTAGATTTCTATCATTCCTTTCTCGCAGGGGATTCGGCCTCTCTAATTTGAAGAACTGCTATTGAATATGGATTCATCCTCATCTTTAAATTGGATAATTCTCTTCCTTTAAAGTTCATTCTGCCATTCGGATCTTTAAGAAAGATGTTATTGAAGGCATCATACACCGTATAGTTGAACTCCTCATTTAAATTCAAGTCTTCAATCGGTATTTGCAGCCTGAAATCAGCTTGCTTCGGATTGAAATTTATAACTACAACTGTATGGTTTCCGTTATAGCTTCTCAGAATCGTAAAGATCATATCATCTGTGCTCTTAACAATGGTATAGTTCCAGTCTCCATAGGTGAGCTCTGGGATCGAGTTGCGTATGTCTAACACTTTCCTGTAAAAGTCCTCTGAGCCCCTCTCACCACCAACATAATTGTGTACTGGACCTCCCATGAATGCGCATAAAGCAAAAAGAGCCCTGGAAGGCTTAACGCCTAAAAGTTCCCATCTGAACTTTCCTCCGCTATGGTAGTGCGTGCCATGTGATTCTAGGTGATGAGCCTTAATGAATCCCTTGGGAAATGCCATGTCACGTTCTTCAAGCCACTCGGCAGCCTCCCTCGCAGTAATCTCTCCCGTTGCGAGAGCAATATGAAGACGTTGCTCCTCATGACTATATAGAATGTCGGCGATCCTTATTAGCTGTGGACCGGTATTCTCTACATAAAAGATGATGTCTGGCTTTATTCTCTTTAGCTCCATACGCGCCCTTTCAAGGAGGATTTGTGCTCCGCCGAAAGTTGAATAGCTCGCCCTATATGGGATCTTTGGATCCCAATTTGGGAAGAAGTTCCATTGAGGAGCATCTATGCGGAATCCATCCACATCGAATTTACGGACATAAAATTTCATGGCTTCAATTATGTAATCCTGAACTTCCCTATCTGCTAAGTTAAAGGAGTACGTGTATGTCATTGCAATGTCTCCGGTTTCCGTCTTCATGTACCATTCTGGATGTTCCAAGTGAAGATTCGAGACTTTTACGTTTGAGCCATGCGTAATCCAGTCGAGTATAACCTTTATTCCAAGCTTATGAGCCTCATCTATTAGCCGCCTAAACTTCTCATCCGCATCCTTAGTCTCCCATAGGTATGTCTTACTTACATTAAAGTAGTCTACAACAGAGTATTGCGGTAATGGCATGTGAGGCATTAAGAGGATAACGTTAAAGCCCAGCCTCTTAATCTCAGGGAGAGCGGCAATCAGATCATCGATTTCCGGAAATGGAGAGTAACTATAATTCCATGTCGGATAGGTATCGCCTATATGAACTTCATAGATATTGAATCTCATAATCTCGTCAGGTCTATCTCTCGGCGCACTTAATCCAACAGTTCCCCACCAATCCTTAAAGTGTTTCAAAGCATTCCTCCAAGTATCATTAAAGACATAAATGTATTGGGATTTACATGTGAGGATATGACCATTGAAGGAGCGATCGGCTATAACGGAATGATGAATAACCGAAATCCTTCCATCCTCTTTAACGCTTAAATATGTCAAAAATGGCTCCACGTCCGAGTATGCCCACCACATTAAGCCTACGGCAGACTTAGGATCATGAATTACCATTACTCCCGGAGACAGAATCGGTGATATTCCAGCAAAAATAAAACCGGGCTTGGGCAGTAGATCTGGATACGGCGAGATTTTACTTAAATTTTGAAGATGCTTAAGTGGAAGGTGCGGCTTAACCATCAAGCCCGGAGCCTCAAAGAGGCAGTCTTCAGATTCGCTTAGCCCCACTCCTGATAGAATAAGTTCCATTCCTCTAATAAGATGACGATCCCTTCCAAAATATGCAACTTTAAGGCTTCTCTCTATCAGTCTACATTTAGGTTTGATCGTATAGGTTGAATAGAAGTACCAGCTGTCCGCCTTGGAATAGATTATTAATTTAACCTTAATGTCGCCCTCATCATTGATTATATCGACTCGTCTTCCTAAATATTCCTTCGGGCCGATGTCATATGATTCAACGACGATATTGTATGGCGGCGTAGAAATACGCTTTGTTCTGCCATCTACCATAATAATTTCTGTTTGTTTCTCCTCCGCATTATCTATTACATTAACATTGCTTGCTTTTTCTATGACTTTGTGGAGACAACCATTCTTCTTGCTAAATACAAGCTCGACGTATCTATTGCCAAAGTAAAGATGATCTTTATTCTCAGAAATGTACACATCCTCTAATAACTCGAGTTTTTTCATAGGCGGCAATCTCTTCTCAAGAACGTATTCTACCTCATACCTTAGGAGATAGAAATGAAAATATATAAACGTTAAACTACCACTAAGCACGACTAATATAAGGATAACTGCCAAATTCATAAACTTGGCTCTCGGCAACAATGACATTTCAATTTTTGTTATGTCCTCTTCCCAAATATTTTACTTTCCTTCGCGTTAGCAAATAATGGAGTAAGCGTGGATATCCTGCGAAGCTCTTTATCCGGCATAGGCTCTATACCTGATGCTTACGTGATCGATCTATCTAAGCGTGAATTGTATATTGTTGAGATTGAACTTTCATCCCATCCTGTTTATGATCATATTGTCAAGCAGCTTACAAAATTTATTAACGGTATAGAAAACCCACATACTAGAAACCAGATCATTAACATGCTATATGAGGAAATCAAGGAGGGGGTCCCCCCGTACCCGAAATGTTCGCAACAGTTTTAAGATATCTCTTAAAACTGTAGGCATGTAAGAATGGAAAGTGAGGTGATGTGATGGAATAGGATGGTGGGGGCCGTCAGCTGCCAGGACGTATGCCACGCCAAGCCTGAAACGCGAGCTAGGCAGCGGCCGACGAGCCCCCAACAACATTTTTGGTATAATCCGATTTAAAAGCTTAACTCATGCTACGTCTTTCTCGGAGTCGCATAGAACAAGCAGCGTCGGAACATCTTCTATCGGAGAAGCCCAGCTCAGCCCACACTCCCCTCCAGCGGCAATCATGGAATCGAAGCCCCTCCTCCTGAGGACGCCTTTTAAACTCTCAGAACTCTCCACTTATGAGATGAAGAGAAACGATGGATCATCCGCAGCTAAGAATGTCTGGAAGGAGTCTTCGAAGGGTTGCGTCCATCCGGAGGAGATGAGGATCTGGGATCCCCAGACGGGAGAGGTGATATGCAGGAGATGCGGGGAGGTCATCGGTAATGAGCCTGTCATGGTTTCTAAGATCAGACATGACGAGAAGCTACAAACATACCTGAACCGGACAAAGCTGAACATCGGCACGCTGCCGCCCGAGGGCAGGGAGAGGACCGAGATAATAGTCTCTAACATCGCGGCGAAGATATGCTCAGACCTGGCGCTTCCAAGGCATATAGTTGATCAGGCGGCAGCCCACGCCCGGAGGATCCTAAGGGCATCACGCGGCACAAAACATCGAGTCACATTGAATGAGGCGGCCGTGGCCGGAGTCATATGCGCATGCAAAGAGTCGCGTCATCCATACATCCTCAAGAGGATCGCAGAGGCCGTGGGGATGGATCCAAACGGCGTATACAGGCTTCTCGCCAGGATCAGCCGCTTCTACCAGCTGCCAAAAACCGTTATACCGCCTGAACGATACGTCAGGTTCATCGGGGCTAGACTCGCCAAGAAGGGGATAGACCCGCATTATCTAAGCCTGACGGAGCAGTACGCATGCAGGATACTCCGCATGGAGGGGGAGGCCGCATCTAAAGCCCCCCTCTACGCTGCGGCTGAGGCGCTCGCAGCCGCGGATGAGCGTATGGCGCACATGATTGGATGCGAGAGGATAGCCGAGATCATCGGGGCCGTCGCGAACGGATCATTCGCGAAGAATATTAGACGCCTTAAAAACTCTCAGGTCACTCCACCAGTAGAGGCCATGGAATATGTAATTCAAGCGTTCTGGGAGGGTTGAAAATGGAGAAGGTAATCGAATTACCAGTCGAGAAGCTGAAGCCTAATCCGTGGAATGTCAACTTCCTAACCGAGGATGCCAGGAGCAGATTACGATCAGAGATGGCGAAGTATAGGCTGAGAGCCGTTGAGCCGTTAACCGTGAGGGAGAAGGATGGCTACTTCGAAATCGTGGATGGGGAGCAGCGTTGGAGGATAGCGAAGGAGCTCGGCTGGAAGACCATACCCGTAATCATTAAGGAATTCACGGATGAAGAGGTGAGGGAGCTATGCCTAAGCTACAATGTGCTGAGGGGGCATGCCGACTGGTTTAAGCTCGCGGAGATCATGGCCGAGGAAGCTGCGAGGGGAGCTAACCTATCAGCGATTTATGAGGGAGTTCTTACCCAACAGGAAATTCGCATCATTCTGTCACTCAACAACCTCGATGTAAAAGCCAAGAGAATCCTGCGAAAGATGCATCGAGAAAAGAAGCCATTCTCCCTTGAATTCCTCGATGCTGTAACGCGGTTTCCCCGGGAGTTTCAGCCTGAAGTTGCGAGGATGATAGCCGAAAAGAATCTCGGCCTCGGCGGAGTGAAGCATCTTCTCCTCATCTACGGTGCTAGAATGAAGGAAGAGAAGAAGCTTGAAAGAACAGCAAAGGCTGAGAAGCCCTCAAAACCCGAGAAGCCAGCGAAGCCTGAAATTGAAGCTGAAGAAGGGCGAGTAGAGGAGGAAGAGGCTGACGGGGAAGAACTCAAAGAAGAAAAGCCCATGCCAGAAGAGGAAGAAGAATATAGAGAAGAGGCGGAAGCGGAGCCAGTAGAGGTTTTAGAGGCGGCTGAGGAAAAAGCGGTCTACTTCATCTGCAAATGCGGCATCCGCTACAAGGTTGACTTTGAGAAGAAGACAATCGAGAAGGTGAGGGAAAGAGAGAGAAGCGAAGTCTTCCAGTCCGAATCCACCCTCCCGGCAGTTATAGAGGTCGAGTGTCCGCGATGCCATGCCAGAGGAAAAGTCGATGTCCGCGATGCAAAGGTCGAGTGGAGCCTCACATGAGAAGCTTGGAAGACGAGAGAAGATCCTCCTAACCCACATTTTTTTCATATGCCAAAAAATCCGTATTTTTCATCTGGATGATTTGAAGACCTATTTAAATCTGAACGGACATATTTTCCCGGGCATCGCGCCGTCAGCGGATATTCTGCTGGACAAGAGGGAGCTGAAGAAGTTCAGGATGGCACTTTACCGCCTCAAGAATAGAGACTACCTGAAAGTGTGCAGAGAAATCGATGGCATAAACCTCAACCTCACAAAGGCTAGAAGCTATCTCTACGAGGTTACAGAGAAGGGGTTTGAAGCGGCACGTCAAGCTGCCAGGGAGGTTCTAGAAAAGGAAATCGTTGAGAAGGCAGTTAGGCGGTTCACCCTCCGAGGCGTCAAATGGGCCACAATCGATGAGATAATGGAGGAGATGTGGGAACTCTCAAAAGATATGGGTCTCTTCGCGAGCCGAAAAGAATTCGAGGAGTACTGGACAAAGCATAAAGTTGCCATTATTCTAAATAATATAGGTCTAGAAAAGACTCGTAGAAGGATTCGAGGAAAAATTTTTAGAGGCTATATTTTAGCCGTGAACAGATAAGTCCCTAAACGAGACAATATTGTCTCGTTTAGCCCATTTTCCGTTCACATCTAATATATCATTTTTCAAGGCAATATTCCGCTTTGCAGAACACGCGGTATCTGAACATCGGCGATTCTATCTCTTCGGCCTTAAAGAGCATTTTGCATTTTGAGCAGTACTTCTCATATGCTCTTCGCGTAACCATATAGATTTTCCTGTATTTTTTTCTCTTCTGGCGTTGAGGATTCAGACTCCGATCACTTCTCCTGTTTCTTTGAAAAGAATATGTCTAGGGTCGTTGGCATCGGCGATTCCGCCATAATGACCGGATGAATGTGAGGACCTCCCTCTTGCATTTTTCGATGACTGTGCATGGCACTTCCTCGGCGGGTCCAGCTGACTTCGATATCCTCTCGGCGACGTTATCTTCAATCCTGTTTCTGAAGCGGCCTCTCGTCTGCGTCAGCCAGCCTCTTAGCCTTCTAAACCTGAGCCGCATACAGATCCATAATTCTCTCTTCAAGCTTCTCAAGCTTCTCATTCACGCCTGGAACCTTGAGGAGCTCAGGCGGAATCTCAATCCTGAACCTCTGAGCGAGCTCTAGGTCGTGTTCGAGTTGCTCGATCCGCCTTTCCTTCTCCTCAAGCTCCCTCTGAAGCCCTCCAGTCGGGCCCTGAGCTCGGCTACCTCATCCCGCCTCATAACCTTCTATCTGATGAGCTGCTTGAAGTACTCCGTCAGTTCCCTCGAGGTTGCTGATATCTCGGATGTGGCGACCTCCTTGATCTCGAGCGTAGG
>QMXE01000033.1 GCA_003661975.1 Candidatus Bathyarchaeota archaeon | reverse complement strand
TTATGCTGTTAGTCCAGAGATTGGATTATTCGCTAGGGAGGACAGTTCCATCCTCAGAGTTGAAACGGCATCCCCATTGAAGGGAAGATACAAGATGCTTATTGAAGGAACGATCTTCGAGAGAAATGTTGATGTAGATGTTAAGCTCATAGTCTACGGCAAGGTCTATGGAGTAGCTGGAACCGACCATTTAAGGAGAGACTTGAGCATCGCGTTGCTCTGGGGAACGCCGATAGCCCTATCATTTGGGGTAGTGGCATCAGTAACGATCGCGATGATACAGATGATTATCGCCGCTATAAGCGCGTGGTACTCAAATAAGATAGACTTTGCAATTCAGAAGATAACTGAGGTCAATATGATCCTACCATTCCTTCCAATGCTCATAATGCTATCCGTCTTTTATAGCTTTAATATTTGGATGCTTCTGCTCGTCGTGATCGCCCTAAGCATATTCGGCTCTGGAGTCAAGACTTACAGGGCCGTCTTCCTTCAGATAAAGGAGTTTCCATACGTTGAGGCCGCAAAGGCGTATGGGGCTGGAAGCCTAAGAATAATATTTCTCTATTTAATACCTAAGGTTCTGCCCACAATAATACCTTCACTCGTCCTTTCAGTCTCCGATTTCGTCTTTCTTGAGGCAGCGATGGCCCTGCTTGGACTTGGAGATCCAATCGCGCCGACATGGGGGAAGGTTATAGACGATGCATATTCGGCTGGGGCTCTGTATAAGGGCTACTTCTACTGGGTGCTGGAGCCATCATTTCTGCTCATATTAACCGCTTTGGGATTCGCGCTTCTAGGATTCTCCCTAGACAAGATATTCAATCCAAGGTTGAAAGAGATATGAGCGGGGTATTCCTAGAAGTTAAAGACCTATACATGTATTATCGCACTACTATGGGCTCGCTTAAGGCAGTTGACGGAGTGTCATTCTCGTTAGATCGCGGTGAAACGCTTGCGCTGATCGGAGAGTCTGGATGTGGAAAGAGCTCCCTAGCGAAGTCTCTGATACGCCTACTACCGAGGAACGTCGAGGTCTTCAGGGGGCACATATATCTGGATGGGGAGGACCTCATGGAGATGGATGAGGATCAATTCAGAAGGACTGTTCAGTGGCAGAGGATCTCAATGGTTGCGCAGGCAGCTCTAAACTCGCTTAACCCGGTGATACGCGTTGGAGAGCAGGTTGCCGAGCCACTGATAGTTCACAAGGGGATAAGCAAGGAGGAGGCATTGAAGAAGGCGAGGGAAGCCTTCTCCCTCGTTGGGATCCCAGATGCCTTCATAGATAGGTATCCGTTCGAGTTGAGCGGCGGAATGAGGCAGAGGGCGATAATAGCGATGGCCCTAATAATGAATCCCGAGATAATCATTCTGGACGAGCCTACATCAGCCTTGGATGTTCTGACGCAAGCGAACATAATGAATCTGCTTAAGAAGATAAAGGCCGAGTCGAGTATAAGCTTCATTCTCATAACGCATGATGTGGGCCTATCAAGTGAATTGGCGGATAAGATAGCGGTTATGTATGCTGGGCAGATCGTTGAGTTAAATGATGCTGAAGGCTTCTACAGTTCACCTCTGCATCCATACTCACAGAAGCTGATGGCAAGCGTCCCAACTCTTAGAATGGATAGGACTCCAGAGTATATCCCGGGATCGCCGATCAGCCTCATCAATCCGCCTGAAGGATGCAGATTCGCCGATAGGTGCCAACATAAAATGCCAGTATGCTCTAAGGATCCTCCATTAGTACACCTTGGAGAGGAAAGATTCGTTAAGTGCTGGTTATACGCGAAGTGATTGAGATGGATGAGGATGCCCTATTAGTCCTAAAGGATCTCCGGAAGTGGTACAAGATAAAGAAGGGAATGTTCGGCGGAACGGAGTTTGTAAGGGCGGTTGATGGAGTGAGCTTCAGCCTGAGGAGGGGGGAGGCCATATCGCTTGTAGGAGAGAGCGGAAGTGGCAAGACAACCCTTGGAAGGACGATCCTAGGACTTGAACATCCAACAGGCGGGAAGATATTCTTTGAGGGAAGGGACATAACTGAGATGAAACCGAAGGACATGGCATGGTATAGGCGGCAGACAGGATTCGTCCAGCAGGATCCATTCGGCGCTCTCCCCCCATTCATGACAGTCATGAGAATACTGGAGGAGCCGCTGATAATAAATAAGATTGAGAAGAAGGAAAGGCGCGAGAGGATCTATAAGGCTCTAAGCGAGGTAAGATTGACTCCAGTTGAGGATTACCTGAAGAAGTATCCGCACATGCTAAGCGGTGGGCAACAGCAGAGACTTGTGATCGCTAGGGCAATAATACTGAATCCCAAGCTGATAATCGCCGATGAGCCTGTCTCAATGCTCGATGCATCAGTTAGGATCGAGATACTGACGCTGCTAAGAGAATTGCAGAGGAGACATAATCTAAGCATAATCTATATCACGCATGACCTCTCAACAACAAGATACTTCTCAGAGTGGATATACGTAATGTACGCTGGAAAGATAATCGAGAAGGGCCTAACCGGAGAGCTACTAAAGAATCCTCTACATCCATACACGAAGTCTCTGCTACAGGCAATTCCAGATCCGGATGCAAAGAATAGATTCGTGATCAGAGAGATACCTCCAGGAGAGCCTCCAAGCCTAGTTAATCCGCCAAGCGGATGCAGATTCCATCCGAGATGCATATATGCAAAGAGGGGGCTCTGCAACGTAAAGGAGCCCCCTGAATTCGAGGTTGAAAAGGACCATCTTGTGAGTTGCTGGCTCTATGCAGATTCGGAAGAATAAGATTTACCTGCAGATAATCGTTGGGGCCGTATTCGTGATAACGAGTTTCCTAGTATCCCTACTAATGGTTATTGGAGTGATCGGGAAGAGCTATCTGCTCTCGTTCCTTGCATATTCATTCTCGCTGGCAGGTGTGGCGCTGGGATTAATGGCTGTCTATGAAATTGTATTCCCAGAGAAGAAGAGGTGAGCCTAAGGGCTTCAGGGCTTCCGGCTTCCCGGCAGGAGCTCCCTTAATCTTCTAAGCGACCTAAGCCTCTCCTTATCGTTTAACTTAGCCATCTCGATTGCATGCTTCAATATGCGGATAGACTCATCCATGGCCCTTCGATCCACTGGAAACGGGACACCATCCTTCCCTCCATACGCAAATGAGTATTTAACGGGATCCCTCCAGGAAGGTTCCTCGCCGTAAATCAGATCCGATATTAAGGCTAACCCCCTAACGGTTGCCGGTCCAACACCCCTTATGCCAAGTAGCTCCTCGTAATTTCTGGGCTGAAACTCATAGGCTCTCTTCACGGCATCCCAATTTATCCTAAGAGGCATCGAGAGAAACTTCACCTTAAACTTCCCGGCAGGCTCATCAATGGGCATCCACTCATCAAGGATCCTCTGACTGGACCTCTGAAGGAGACGCAGATTCCTAGAGAGTCTCCTCGGATCCTCCTTAACAATATCCACCGTCGCCCTTCTGCATCCTTCACTTTCCCTCGCCGTCATATCTAATACGCATGGCATTCTACGCTCGCTTATAATTGCCGAGTGAGGCTCAACAACGAAACTCTTAATGTTCTCGGAGAGCCAATGATACCTCCTGGCAGTTCTGTCCTCAGTATTCATTCCCTGCTGTATGACCGTCCACTTCCCATCTTCAGTCATGAAGAATGCATGATGATAGAGTTGATATCCATCTTGAAGGGCTGAATTATCAACCTTAGCACTCATCCTGCTTGCATATACCATCTCATCGATCTTGCTGGTTGATAAGCCTAGCTTCTCTCCGGCTGAATGAATCTCTGATGGAGCCATTCTAGATACTCTGCCCTTACCGCCGCAAACCGCCAACCCGAATTCTGAGGGGTCTATTGCGGACTTAAGAACCCCCGTAAGAACAGTTGTTAAGCCGGATGAATGCCAATCATAACCTAAAACGCAGCCTAAAGCCTGAAACCAGTATGGATCGGCTAGTCTCCTCAAAAAGAGGTCCCTTCCATACTCATCAATTATCACGGTTACTATACAATTGGCTAGTTTAATCATCCTCTTCACAAGCCATGCTGGAGCCCTCCCGCCGTGCAGGGGAAGCTCAGCGAATCCAGCCCTCTTCAAATCATCTCACAAATAAATGATTTGCAGCCGCACCTTTAAATTTGATCTGACTCTAAGGCGTGATTTCATGTGTTCAAGTTTATCTCCTTATCAGCAGGCGGCCCCAACGATCGATCTCCCCACGCTTTATCCGGGTAGTCGATATTGGCACTTGATCCTCGGCTGGAACCATATCTATAACAATGACCCTAATCGGCGGAAGACCCCGCTTCATTCTGTGAAGGTTTATCTTATATGCGCCAGCCTCGGTTTCTCGGCTGACAACGATGGCCTCTATCTCCGGGCTTGTAGCAGCCGGCCCGCATGGATCATTAAGAGGCATGATCTCAGCCCTATGAAAGAGTCCCCTCTCTTTCAGGAAGCGCCTAAGCATATCCAATCGCACATGATAAGGAGACACCTTATGCTTCTTCCCTAGCTTCGCTGCGAATTCATCAGTGGTCAATCCTATCCAGACTTTATCGCCGACCTCGAACGCCCTCTCCAGGAGGGCCTTATGCCCCTTATGTAGCTCATCGAATGTCCCGCCGACTCCAACTACCCTAAATTTACGTCTCAACTGTCAATTCCTGCCCCATTTACGGATAGACTGAGATCTCTATTTATGAATTATTTCTAAACAGTTTTGACAAGTATGGATAATTTATAGAAAATTCTTATAGGTTGAGAGAAAATGTAGGGGATATAAATTTGATCTCGATGAGAGGATCAGATTGGCTGGATCAAATGATGGCTTGATGGAATTATCCGCGACAAAGAAGCTTTCACTTATCTCTGTAAATGCTGCTCTTTATGCCGTTGCTATCGCCGTGACATCCCCCATCCCAACGCCTTGGGGAGTTGGGCATTTCCGTCCGGGAGTTGTAATTCCAGCTTTCTTCTCAGTAGTCTTCGGTCCATTCATAGGGGGAGTTGGAGCGGCAATAGGATGTTTCATAGGGGACTTCGCCCTCTCCTTCTTCGGATTGACAACTCCGCTACTAAGTCTCATAGCAGGCGTCCCTGGAAATTTGATCGGATTTTACGTTCTGGGATACTTAACTTCAAAGCGGAGGAGTTTATCTGCGTTTATAATGAGCAGCTTCATTGCCCTGCTCATTGGAAACTTCGTTGCGGCTCTTGGAGTTCTGGCATATTTCTGGTTTATAGTTCCAAGCTGGGCTCCCCTACCGTTAAATGTGAAGTTTGCCATAACAGTGGGCCTCACTCTATTCTGGCTTGTAACCATGATGATCTTCATGGTTCCCCTCGTTCCAGTAATAATCAGGTATGCTAAGCCTTCATTGGAGAGGATGGGATTTAAGGGAAACTGTGATCTGGTCTGGGAGAAGCCCTTGAGCATCATAAAGTCCTCTTTAGCGGTCGCCCTTATACTCATGGCGATCTACTGCCTAACATCGTTGATTCCTGGCGGAAGGATGATATTCGCCGGTGTCCTCCCGCCAGAAACATTACTGTTAGGCTCAGCTGCGACGATAGCTTCCGGATTGGCATTCGCATATCTAATAAGAAAGGCTGGAAAATAACAGGGCACTGGAAGAATCAATAATGATCGTTGGGATAGATGTAGGTGCATATCTGACAAAGGGCGTCTTAATAGAGAATGATAAGATACTTAAGAAATTCTCAATCCTGACGGATGAGAAGGCTGAGTCAGCCATAAGGACCTTAAAGATCCTGCTTGATGATCGCTCAGACTCGGTTTATGCAGTTGGGATCTCGGGCGGAGGGTCTAGGAAGATTAAGCGTGATCTTCTAGGCATTTCAACGGTGAAGGTCAATGAGATACGGGCTATTGGACTTGGGGGATTAATGCTATCCAAGAGAAAAGAGGCTCTAATAGTTAATGCTGGAACTGGAACGGCGATAGTTGCAGCATACGAGGCTGGAAAGAGGATGATGCATGTGGGCGGAACCGGAGTTGGAGGGGGGACACTCCTTGGACTCTCGATGAGAATGCTTGGAACATGCGATTTCCGGGAGATCGAAGAATTGGCAATAAGCGGAGACCCCGGTAAAGTCGATCTGAAAGTCTCAGATATAGTTGGAGGGTCGATCGGAATAGTTCCGTCTTGGGCGACAGCATCGAACTTTGGGAGGATAAAGGCCGAGGCATCCAGGGAAGATGTGGCGGCTGGAATCTTCAATATGGTCTGTCAGGTAATCGGAGTTGTCGGGGCTATGGCTGCTAAAGCCTACAACCTAAATAACAGTGTCGTTGTTACGGGCGGACTTGTCAGAAGCAAATTGGCATCAGAGATGATAGGGGATACTATGAGACTATTCGGGATAGAGCCGCTAATACCGGAGAATGGGGAGTATTGCACGGCTATTGGAGCAGCCCTGTCCATCCTAAGAAGATGACTTAGAATCTCACTTCTCAATTATCAGACTTAAGGAGGACTCATCCCTTCTTATCCTAGAAAATCCAGCAGATCTAAGTCTCCTAATTATGCCCTTAACGTATCTTTTCCCCTGCCTAATGCCCGGTCTGCCGACGTAATGTAGGATCCTGCCATTCACCCTGAGTATGCGGTGGAGCTGCCTATAAAATTCCAGCGAGTATAATTCAGGGGCAATCGATATTCTAGGGGGATCATGAATTATAAAGTTGAAGTATCCATCCCTAAATTTCCTTACTTCCTGAAAGGCATCCCCAACAATCAATTCTATCTTTTTATTCTCGAATAGGTCCCTTGAGTATGGATTCTTCCTTGCAATGAATATGACATTCTCATCCTTCTCAATCGTGATCACCTTCCTAACGCTCTTGTTCCTCGCGGCCAATATTGCAGTATAACCCAATCCGGTGCATGAGTCCAGAATAGTCCCATAGATCCTCCCCAACGCCCTAATCTTCAATAAAGCATCCGTCTTCGGATCAACGATATCGGCTCTATGCATGCGTATTCCAGAAATCTCGAGATAAGGCCAAGTCTTGGTTCTAACTAGCCTATAAAACTTCCCTGTCTTCTCACTGTAAAATCTAATCTGGGCTACACATTCCCCCTTCATGATCAATTAAAGTATGGGGTTCTTAAAGAAAAATCTTCGGATATAAGGCATATAAATTTAAATTGAACCGTTATCATCTATCTAGCTAGCTGCCCTTAATGAGCTGAGATTCTTCATTTACAGCCTTGGCTTCGGAGAAGATGATTGAAAAGACAGTTCAGGACGAGAAGAACAGAACTATGCGTCTCCTGATAGAGATGATCAAGGAGGCCAAAAGGGCCTCCCATAGAAGGCTAGTCGTGACTGTTAATGACGGATCAGAGGATGTCGTTGCATTCCTGATTCAGGCATATTGTGAACTCAGCGGCAGAAATGAGACGAGCATAGTCTACGTTAAACAGGAGGATGGCAACTCGAACTTTAAGTCCCTAACCGAAAAGATTGAGGAGCTAAGATTATCATGTAAAGATCTAAACTTAAAATCCTACGTTTATGCGGAGAGTGATCGTCTGCTTGGAACTACAAACGACATTCTCATCCTAGATATGAGCCGCGGAGCAAGACCGAATGATATAGGCAGACTAGTAGAGACCGTTAGAGGAGGAGGCCTAATAATATTATATAATCTCAGTTTGAATGTCGATAGGCGCTGGGAGACTAGTATCCATAAGAAGCTCATTGTTCCACCATACAGCCCAGAAGATATCAACGTGAGATTTGAAAGATACTTTATTCGAAAACTTCTTGAGACGAGGGGAGTCTGGATCCTCGATGGATGGAAGATCATTAAGGGTGAATTATTGAATCCGCCGAGGAGCATCAGGAAGAAGCCTCGGATCCCAAAGGAGAGTAGAGTTCCAAGGAGGATCCATAAACTAGCCCTCACTCAAGAGCAGTGTGATGCCCTTCAAAAATTGGAGGAGGTTGCCCATGAGAGGGGAAGAAGCGTTCTAGTGATAATATCGAATCGCGGAAGGGGAAAATCTGCCCTTTTAGGGCTTGGAGCAGCAACCCTGCTATATCTTGGGGCGAAAAGAATTCTGGTTACGGCTCCAAATAGAGAGGAGACACAGGTGATCTTCGAGATGGCTGAGAAAAGCCTAAAGGAGATGGATGAGAAGGTTTCAAAGGAATTCAGCGAAAAATGGACATCCAGAATAAAGTGTAGGTTTGGAGTCTTAGAGTTTGAGCATCCTCATAGGGCGCTTGGAGAGAAAGCCGATGTATTGATGGTTGATGAGGCAGCCAGCATACCCGTCCCATTACTCTTCAAGTTCATCCAGAGATTCCCCAAGGTGATCTTCGCCTCAACGATACACGGCTATGAAGGAGCCGGCAGAGGATTCTCCCTTAGATTCCTAAAGACCCTCGAGGAGAATAAGGGAATCAATCTGCATCGCATAGAATTGAGGGAGCCTATAAGATATGCGCTTGGAGATCCCGTAGAGGAATGGCTCTATAAGGCTCTCCTCCTCGACGCTGAACCCGCAGAGGTCGATGAAGAAGAGGTTAAACTGGAGGATCTCACATACGAGAAGGCTAATCTAGACTTATGGTTTGGGGGAGAAGAGGAGAAATTACGGGAGTTCATCGGGATATACGTGCTTGCACACTACAGGAATAGACCGGATGACCTCCTTATATTAGGGGATGCACCGCATCATTCAGCGCGTATCGTAAAGACAAAGACCGGCAAGATAATAGCGGCATTACACCTAGCAGAAGAGGGTAGGATGCCAGATGAATTTGCAAATCTAATATTAACGGGTAGCCCTCCATCCGGGAATATGATCCCATCATGCATAGTCAAGTATTATCCACCATACAAGGACTTCATGAAGCTTTCTGGATTAAGGATCGTGAGGATAGCGGTTCACCCGAATTTTATGAGGCGTGGAATAGGCAGCTTCGCCTTGAAGAATCTATGCGAGGAGGCTAAAAAGGAGGGTTTCGACTGGATAGGAGCCGGGTTTGGAGCGGACAAGTCCCTACTAAACTTCTGGCTAAAAAACGGATTTGTGCCAGTTCATATAAGTCCGATGAGAAATATAGTCTCAGGAGAGTTCAGTGTGATACTCGTTAAGCCGTTGAATGGGAGGGCCGAGAGGATAATCTGGGAGATATATGGGGATTTCAAGGTGAGATTCCTGGAGGCCCTCTCAGACGTATATTATAACTTGGATCCCTACGTAGCCGCAAGTCTCCTGAATGTTCAAGGAGTGGACTTCCTGGGACAGTCGAGATTAACTCAATCTCAGAGGGATAGGCTCAGGGAGTATGTGCAGGGAAGCTTAACCTATGAGGGCGCATGCGACGCTGTTAAACGCATCTTATTCACGCACTTCCTGAGCTCCGGAAGGCATAGGCTGAGATTGGAACTTAAATCCGAAGTTGAACTCATTTGTAGATGTTTGCAATGTAGATCCTGGGATAAGACCGCTGAGATCGTTAAGGTTCACCCGTCTGAAGTGAAGAGTGATCTGAGAGTTAATGTTGGAAGGCTGGTAGCCCATTATGAAGCAGCTTAATTTTAAGAAGGAATATAAGGAGAGATTGCTGAGCGGACGAAAATTAACGACTATAAGGATGAATACAAACTTAAAGCCTAGGGATCTAGTGGAGATAGTTGCTGGAGGGGAGAGCTGCGGATACGCGAGGATAAAGAGCATAGTGCGAAAGAGGATATCGGAGATAAGCAATAAAGATGCGAGAAGGGACGGCTTCAAAAATAAGAAGGAACTTTTAAGGGCACTAAAGAAGATATATGGGAGAATAACCCCTGAAACCAAAGTCTACATAATAAGGTTTGAGAAGGAAGACCTTTAGGCTTAATGCTTCACAGGCCTAAAATAGTATCTTGGCCATTTAGGCCAATCCTCAACTGCAGGCTCAAAGGATAATTCTAGCTCCATTCCAATTTGGATCTCCCCGTGATCAATATCTCTTATCATTCCAGGAAGGCGAAGTCCATCCTCAAACTCAACTATGCCGTATGCGTATGGGACGAATTGCTGAAACCTCTCCGGAGCGACATGAATGATCGTATATGTAATTAATCTTCCAGTCGGTTTTAGACTTATCCACTCGAGTCTTCTCGAGTAACAGTTCGTGCAGACTGGTTTTGGAGGCAGATACTTTGCTCCGCAGTTTCTGCATCGAACAGCCATCAGCTTTCCCTCGGAGAGGAAATTATACCATTGCTCAATCGTGAATGGCTGAGCCTCAGCCACTACATCTCACCCCTAAGTATATGAACGAAGCATGAAGCTCCGCTCCCGCCCACGTTATGCGCCAAGCCGATCCTGCATCCATCAACCTGTCTCTTATCGGCCTGTCCCGTTAACTGCAGGAATATCTCGTATATCTGCGCGATTCCAGTCGCCCCGACGGGATGACCCTTAGCCTTCAGTCCTCCGCTTGTATTGACGGGAAGTTCACCGTCAAGCATTGGAGTTCCATCCTCAATGAACCTTCCACCCTCACCCGGCTTGCAGAATCCAAGATCCTCATAGGCCATGATCTCCGCGATTGTGAAGCAGTCATGAACCTCGGCAACATCAACATCTTTAGGCTCTATTCCAGCCATTTCATACGCCTCCTTAGCAGCCCTCCTCGTCGCCATTAGACTCGTCAGATCATCTCTCTCAAATAATCCAAGTGCATCGCTTCCATGTCCTGAACCGATGATGTAAACTGGTGTATCAGTGAACTTCCTGGCGATATCAGGCCTCGTTATGATGGCGCAGCTCGCCCCATCGGAGATTAATGAGCAGTCATAGAGCTTCAGCGGATAAGCGATCATCCTGGAACTCAAGACCTTATCTAAAGTGACTTCCCTCTGGAGATGAGCCTTCGGATTCAACGCTCCATTATGATGATTCTTTACTGCAACCAGTCCCATCTGCTCCTCGCTTGTCCCATACTTATGCATGTGCGCCATGGCCATTAGAGCGTATAATCCGGGGAAAGTCACGCCTGTCCACTGCTCAAATGGGAAGTCAGCCGCCATACCAAGGAACTCAGTTGCCTCCGGAGTTGTCCTCTTAGTCATCTTCTCAACTCCCCCGACCAGCACGACATCATACATGCCCGAGAGGATGCTGAATATGCCGAGTCTCAGAGCAGCGGCTGAAGATGCACATGCAACCTCAGTTCTAATCGCGGGGGCTGATAGGAGACCGGCTGAATGAGAGAGCATTGGCGCCACATGCCCCTGATGCTCAAATGCCTCACTCATCATCCCAACGAATACAGCGTCAATATCCATCTTTGGATCTAGGTTTGGACATCTATTGAAGGTCTCATCCACAGCCTCGAGGAAGAGATCCCTTCCAGTATAAGCGTCCATCCTACCAAACTTTGAGATTCCAGCCGATACAACCGCTACTAAGGGCTTACCCCTCAAACCCTCTTCCCACGCAAATTGAATGCAGAATCTTCTATGCACTTCAGTAATATATTCTTAGTGTATATTAGGCAAAACTAATAAGTCTCTCAATTGAACCAATAATATCGATGCCCCGGTAGCTCAGCGGTTAGAGCAACGGCCTTGTATCCCCTGCGGATAGAGAGCCGTCGGTCGCGGGTTCAAATCCCGCCCGGGGCTCCAAAGAATTGGATCTAAAGCCCCAAAGACGCCCCTTATTTAATCAGGCCATTATAAAATGGAATGATCGACATACTCAATTATTCTAGTAGGCAGGTATCTCGAAGATGAAATTCTCCAAGACTTGATAAAAGAGAAGGATTCCAGAGTTACGCTCGAAAGGTCAGCTCTCTAACGAAGAGGTCATAATTGAGGCAATAGACAATCCATCCTTTGGCTATTGTGTCTCATGGCATGTTAGGTCCTGAAGAGTTTACTTCCAAACCCTCCTTACCCACTTCACACGGTCAAAGTCTCTATCGTTTGTGTAAATCTCATTTATGTTGTTTCTCTTCATCGTCTGCAGCGTTAAGGCGTCAACGAAGTCTAAGCCATATTTGTTCATATCATCTATTGCCGCTATCATATCGCTCCAAGAGACCCCTGCCTTCTTCATTGCTATGTAGGAGTTTATCGCCGTCAATAGCTTTTCAATCTCTCTTCTCCTATTATTATATTCAAGCCAGTTCACAATTTCCTGAATCACAGCCATATTTGTAACCGCCTCTTCACCTTCTTCGATCCTTTGAAGTATCCTCTTAGCGATTACATAATCATCTTTTGGAGACTTGACGAGAACGTAAATGAAGACGTTTGAGTCGACGAACCTCAAGATTTAGGACCTCGACGATTTCTTCTCAATCCTAAGAGCAGTCGCTCTTTTCAACTCCTCCTCTAATGGCTTCTCCAAGGAAATGCCTTCAGCCAGTCCATTAAGCATCCTCGTAGGATTAAGAACCGTTCTCGGCGGAAGCAAAACAATCCTTCCACCCAGCACCTCAAGCGTAAGGATATCACCCTCCTTAATCCCGAGTCTCTCCCTAATCTCAGCGGGTATGGTTATCTTCCCCTTCTGGAGAACCCTAACTTGAGTACCCAATCAAATCACCCAAAAAGGTGATTTAATAAGGGCACATAAAAATATTGCCGCGCCATGATGATGCTAAAATTAAAGCTAATAAAGCTAAGGTTTTAGTGGCTCCTTTTGGATCTTAATGGTTGGGATGAAAACAGACTTTGTAGGATTCGCCGAGGATTTGATGGTTAAATTCGCCTATAAAACTGGGCTTTCTTCTGATCTAAAGCCTAGAAGATACCTCTGGACTGATGCATTTGCAGTATGCAATTTCCTAGGATTATTCACAATTACTCGCGATGAGAAGTTCAAGCGTTTAGCGCTGAGACTGGTTGATCAGGTCCATTATGTTCTAGGTAGGCATCGAGATGATGATCCTAGAAGCGGCTGGATAAGCGGCTTAGATGAGGAGGAGGGAAAGAGGCACCCTACAATAGGAGGCTTGAGGATAGGTAAGAGGCTGCCGGAGAGGAGACCCGAGGAGCCGTTCATAGAGGCTTTAGAGTGGGAGAGGGATGGGCAATATTACCATTATTTAACTAAGTGGATGCATGCGCTCAATAGGGTCAGTCAGGTAACCGGCAACATGACCTATAATCTATGGGCTATTGAACTCGCGAAGAAAGCTCATTCCTCATTCATCTACGAGGCTCCAAACGGCAAAAAACGAATATACTGGAAGATGAGCATCGATCTTTCACGTCCACTCGTAACCTCTATGGGACAGCATGATCCACTAGACGGCTTCGTAATATATAATGAGCTCCAAGCATACGCCCCAAAAGATCCAAAATGGCCGAGCCTTAGGGATGAGATTGAAGAGTTGCTGGAGATCTGCGCTGACATGGACTGGACCACAAGCGATCCGCTCGGTATAGGATGTCTGCTTTGGAATGCCTATATGCTTGCCGGATTAATCCAGAGTGGCCATTTAAACCATCTTGATCTACTAATGGACATATTAGATTCTTCACTTCTAAGCCTAGAACTTTATTTATCAACCGATCCAATGAGGTCTCCGCCTAGTATGAGACTGGCATTCCGGGAGCTTGGCTTATCAATAGGGCTTAAGGCCACCATTAAATTGCAGCGACTAGTCATGCATGAGCCGAGATTATCAAAGAATAAGGAGATATGCTCAGCAGTTAAAAGCCTTACATATTATAAGTGGTTAAGCGATCAGATTAACGAGTTCTGGCTTAAACCAGCGAGTAGAGAAAGCCACAATTGGAAGGAGCATGAAGATATTAATATGGTGATGCTGGCGACAAGCCTAGCTCCAAACGGATTTCTCGGGGTCTAAAACTCTAGAGCCAGATCGGCTCATACAAAGTTTTAGAGGGTTCGAATTAGAGAGCTTCATATGCCCTTATTCATTTATAATGGCTACAAGCCCGAAAGGATAGATTCTCTTGTTTCCCTGCCAGATCTAATGCCTACGGTCCTAGATCTAGTTGGCGTGGATATCCCTAGGGAGGTTCAGGCAAGATCAATGGTTCCCCTAATTGAGGGGGAAGGCGACAGAAGAGACTTTACTGTCACTTCACTTCTATTAGGAGCCTGAAAGCATAACTCGGATAGTCACACAGGCGCACAAAGATTATGCAGTATCTACTAATCACAGTAACAAGCAGGGATTGGATACTAATATATAGCACAGGAAATGATCTAGCTGAGCTGTATCATTTACTCTCAGATCCAAACCAAGAGAGAAATGTTATAACGGATCATTTTGATATAAATATTGGATCTCCACGGGAAACTTTTGGATCTCCTATCTGAGGCCAATACCGGATCCACGTCACATTAAACAAAGACGGGAGATGCATCTAAATTAAGTCTCTTTCCTTTATCGCTTCATTATGGATATTGGATTGATGTGTTCTGCAGTTATCTTCGATGCGAACTCTATGCTTGGTTCCTCAAGCTCCCTTATACAGCCTGGATCAGGTGCAAGATAATCCCCAAAGTATGCGTAGGCTCTGGCCCTACATCCACCGCAGATATACCTATATTCGCAGCGGCCGCATCTTCCCTTAAGTCTATCGCGATCCCTAAGGTCATTTAGAACCTTAGAGTTTAACCATATCTCCCTTAAACTCTGCCTTCTGAGGTCTCCTACGACAATGGGCATG
>QMXE01000032.1 GCA_003661975.1 Candidatus Bathyarchaeota archaeon | reverse complement strand
AGATGGGATGCTTCATAGAGTGGCTGTATAAGCGTGAAGCTGTCTACGGCTACGTTTTCACCGGTGTCTGGTTTGATATTGGAAGCCTTGAGAGCTATAGGGCTGCCGACAGATACTTCTCAAACCTAAAGGGGCGGCGAACATAATTTAAGGACGTCTAAAGAATATTAATGGTTTGACCGATCTGGGCGTCTCCGCCATTCATTCGATATGATCAGTTGAAGAGTGAGAGAAATTGAGCGTTGACTATCCGATATTTACGGTTCCATACTTGACTGAGGAGGCTGGAAGGGAGTATCCATGCACATCTGAGATGGAGAGGGCAGCTATACTATGCCTCTCAGAGGCTAAGCGTAAAAAGGGCGGATTCCTATCTGGGGCGGAGAAGATATCATGCATTGCGAGGCTCTACTATCCATTCTGGATTGTACCATGGAATGATAAATGCATCGTAGTAGACGGATTGGATATGATCTCATCGAATATAAGGCATTATGAGGCTCCAGATGTCCTAGAGTTCACTGAGGCCCTACGTAGGAGTTCATCATCGCCTAAGCCCTTCATCAATACGTTAAAAAGGCACATTCAGACCTTCCAGAAGTTCAAATCTTCTAGGAAAGTCGCATTTAGGGGGATAATATTCGATGAGTCTCTGCTTAGGTCTTTCTCGTCTATACTAAATGAGGCTGAAGAGGTCGAGGCTGATGATAGATCACGCTTGCCATTCGCTCCAACACTCATTTCAAGGGAGGAGGCTGAGGATAGATCGAAGCATCTAATCGAGGAGTGGAACCTGCTGAATGATGAGGTGGAGTCACTGCACTATGCCATTGAGGTCTTGAATCTGGAGAGTGAACATCACAAAGAGAAGATATCGATCGAGATAAATGAGATCCGAAGGGAGTATGATGAGAGGATCTCGAAGACTAGAAAGCTCGTGGATAAGAGCATTAAGGGCCTAACTAGAGAGATGGAGCGTGAGAAGAGTAGGGTTGAGAGGGATTTCAGAAGGAGGCTTGATAGGCTGGAGAGGGAGAGGAGCAGAGTGGAGGATAGAATTGAGACGCTCAGCATATCATTGCGTAGGGCTGTGGAGGCAAGGAGGAGACAGAAGAGCAGATATCCGAAGAGAAGCACGACTAGAATAGACAGTAGAATCTCAAAGTATAGGGATAACATTCAAGTCTTGAAGAGAAGATTGACCGAGTTGAAAAGGATGGAAGATGATGCTAGGAGGGAGATGCAGAGGAGGATAAGGGAGATCGAGGAGAAATATCAAGGAGCGATCAATGAGGAGCTCGAGAAGCTGAGGGTTCTTGAGGAGGCTAGGAGAAGGGAGCTCTCCGAGAAGAGCGAACTGATAAGCCAGATAGATCAGCTCTCATCATCCATAGAGTCTCATATAAGGGGTCTTATGGAGAGGAAGGCTGATGAGATGGAGAGTTTAGAGAGGAGGGCCTTGCCCTTTAGGTTTGAGGGAACCTCCCTTGTTGGAATTCCATTCTATATGTCCGTCTTTGAATCATCTAGGAGGGTTAGGGTTGAGGTTTATCCTCCGATGATAGCCAAGGGCTATAAGGGTTTGCTTCAGAGGATTAAGAGGGTCTTCTTCTCATTCAGCTTGGAATCGAGGATTGGGCTTCTGCTCAATCAGAGATATCCGGATCTAAGCAAGGAGGTCTTCTTTAAGGTTAAGGATATAATCTCATCGAACATATCGTTTAAAAGCAGGATCCTAGAGGTTGGAAGGGCGAATAATCTGCTTAATTCACCCGATTTCGCGAATAGCATAGTTAAGGGCGTCGTTGAGCTTGAGAGGGAAGGGTGGATAAACGGAGATGAGGCTCATAGGCTCATAAGGATGTATGCTGGTGGATGAGGCTTGATGAGAAAGGCTAGGAATGAAAGATTCATTGAGAGGGCTATGCTCCTAAAAAGGGCATTCCCGAAACTTAAGATATACCAGATTGGGAGGGAGCTTGATCTTCCATACTTCAGGAGATTCTCGAGTGGATGGCAGATAAAAGATGAGGATGAAGCCTGCATAGCACTAGGAGCCGCCATTGACGATGAGGCTCTAGCAAGGATCATGAGAAAGTATAAGCCCAGAGAATGGACGGTCTTCAGGGGAAGATACTATGTGCTCCAGAATGGCAGGCTCAGCCTTAACGGCTTCTCGGAGAGTGTGAAGGAGGCGATCAGCAGGGTAAAGTCGACCTATGGCTCGGATGCAATATCAGTTCTGAAGTTGCTTTTGAAGCATGATGGAACCGCAAGCCTGAATGAGATGAGAAGAGAGGTGAAATCAGAGAGATTAGAGGATATCTTAAAGGAGTTTACGAGGCTGAACCTGATAGTAAACTCCTATAATGACGGCAGATATAGGGAGTGGACGATCCTCGAAGAGACTATCCCGCTCATAGAGGATGAGCTTGGCTTGAGGCGTAGATCGAGGAGGCCGACAATCCGCGTCTCCGCGGGGATCCCGGAGGCCGGTGTTGAAGGCGAATTAGAGCCCGCCGTGAAGAAGCCATCTGACCCACTGATCGAGGAGAGGAAGCGGATTCAGAAGATGGATGAGGAGTTCGACAGGTACCTTAGAGATTTGCTTAAGCGCAGACTTGAGAAGACAATAAGGTTCGGCAGAAAATTCGGAATTGAGTATCTCGCATCATACTTAAAGGAGCGTTTCGGAGAAGTATTATACTTTGATAGTCTCCTCAGCATAACCCAGCAGTATGGATTGGCGAACGTTAAGATAGTTCATGAGAGGGGTGATACGGGCAGGAGAACCGGCTGGTCACTGGCTCTATTTGGTGATCCGGGGACTGGAAAGAGCTTCTCGACTAGGGATATGGTCCTTGGGAAGCCGAGCGCCAGGATTGGGGCTCATGGGCTTCCCGGTAGAAATAGGTATTGCGGCGGAATGACACCTGCCTTCTTCATTAGGATAGGAGCGGCCTATGCTGGTAGGGTCTTCAACTTCATAGTTCCGGAGTTCAATGACTTCTTTAGGTATAAGGGGATGGTTGAGCCTTTGAAGATAGCGATGGAGCAGGGAGTCATAAGGTATGAGACTAAAAATGAAGTTATAGGCCCATACAGGTTCACCTCGTTCTTCTCAGTCAACTATAACGTTTCAGTCCATGATAGGGGATATGACGTTACGGTTCAGGATCCAAACTTCAATGCTATAGAGGATAGGATGCTCTGTAGGCTTCACCGCCTAACGAAGGAGCGCTTCATAGAGATAACTAAGAGCCAGATGAGACTCTCCCTTGGCATCATAGATGTCGAGAAGGATGCTAAGAAGATCAGAGATCACCTCACGCTCGTCTATGCGATTGAGACTGGACATCCCCTCGTGAAGGGACGGTTCAAATTTAAGCCTGTGATGATAACTCCGATGGTCTTCGATATGATTGGGAGGGCTAGAGCCGCTATACTAGAGCGCATACCAGATAGGATTGTGAAGTTCTCTGCGAGGCTTGAGGATAAGGCGATACGATTCGCATGTGCAGCCTCCCTCATGGATTACTTCCGGAGCGAAGGGGAATTCATACCAGTAAGCGAGGAGGCATTAAAGTATGCGATCCAATTCTACGTTGAGGAGGCATCTATAAGGTCTAGGGAGGCCTTCAATCCAGATGAGGTCTTAGATGAACTTTTTGGGGATCAATAGTTTAGAAGCGGCCTTTACTCTCTTCTATTAGGCTACGCCATCTCCTCCTCAAAGCCTCAAAGCCCGATCTCGGCGAATCGATCTCCAATGCGATCTTCTCAAATGGGCATATTCCCCTCCCACTTCTATCGAGTATCTTCGGGACGAGATTCTCATAATCGACCTGTATGCCATGACTTCTTAACGTTTCAAGTCCATTCCTGCTTATTATGACCGCGTATGCATCTTTTACTTTTGAGTATGCAAGCAGAAGCGCCGCCGCCTTCCCTATGACCTTATCGGCCACAGATGCCCCTTTAATCCGACAGTTCAGCTCTTCTATCGCATGTAGTATTCCACCTATCCCATGAGACCTCGATGCATAGATAATCCTGCCATCCCGCACCATAACTAGGGAGTAATCACGCCCTCTAAGAATCTCCTTGGCTATCTCAAGGTCCCCCAACACCAGTCTCCTCTATGAAATGATCTACAAAATCCCAGAAAGGAAATGCAACAAAATAAACTTCACCTAAGAATCATTTGATGCTTATATCCCATGAGTGTCGGATGGAGATTTGAGCCGTAGCTTCTCTCTGATTCTCCTTTCAAGCTCCGGATTGATCTCTATGCCCAAGCACCTCCTCTTCAGTTTTAGGCATACCCTCATGGTTGTTCCCGAGCCCAAGACGGGATCGACAACCAAATCTCCAGGATTCGACGATGTAATTATGCACTTTTCTACGAGCTCATCTGGCAGCTCATTCCCGGCTGTTCTCTCCCCATGATGGTATGGCCTCTTAATGTACCATACATCCTCAGCGTAGTGCTCGGGCTTATTAAATGTGTAGTTCCTCTCATCCTTAACGAGCAATAGTAGATGATAATGTGAGGTTGTGAATCTCCTCCTCGTGAAGACTCCGAACTGATACTTCCATATGCAATGGTTGAGCTGTATGAAGCCTACATCCTCAACCGCGTCTAAAACGACTCGTAGGTTATTCCATCCTGAGAGCAGCCACATGCTCCCAGAATACTTAAGCGCACTATAGGACCACTCGAGGAGGTCACGAATGAACCTCGGATACTCCTCCCTTGAAACCTCAACGTATGATAGGGCATCCGGCTTCCTATGATACGTCTGAAGATTACCCTTAAAGTCTATTCCAAATGGAGGATCAGCAAACACGAGATCAGCCCTATCATAAAGCCTAACATTACGGAAATCATCAAAGACCACCTTATGAGATTCATCAATCTCCAGTATATGCTTGCTCCTCGAATGAAACCTCACACCAACCATCCCAGCATTCACCGACAAACTCAAAAAAATAAAAAAATAAAAACACTTAAATTGTCTTTTCTGAAGAGAGTAAATTGGGCCCGTAGCTCAGCCAGGACAGAGCACCGGGCTTTTAACCCGGGGGTCGTGGGTTCAATTCCCGCCGGGCCCGCCACCTCCAAACAACACAAAATTTATGTGTGCGGATCACCTTCTTCCTCCCTCCGTAAATGTAGATTCTAACTTATTTTGCGGCTTCATTGCTGGCTGTTGAATGCCAATAGAAATAAGTGAATCTTCCTAATCTTTTCAGCGGCTTAACACCGCCAAAGTCTTCTAATACCAGCACTACTGTTCTCCCTTAAAATCGGCTGTGATGTATTCCTCAACGCTAAACTCTCTCCTTAGTGAAGAGTCTTAGTCTCTTTTTATTTGACGGGGATACTCTTTATCCTTTAAATTCTCCCCTGACGTACTTTCTCTAACCGTTCAGAGCTGAAGTTAAACTAGTAGGAGCCTTTATGGCCTTCACAACCGTTCTTCTAAATTGAACAACTTTTACTGCCGGAGATGAAAGCCTCGATAATTAAGGATTTTGCTTGCGGAGCTTCGTTTCATAGGTCTCCCTGAAGAACATGGATCTAGGAAGGCGGAGGAATTAACGCTCTGACGTTCATCCGACAGAATCGAATCTTCTTCTTAAAGATTGTCTAATTTATTTCGTCTTCAACAATTTCTTTATGGCATTTCTGAGGTAATCATGGCATGAAAGAAAGAGGATTATTGCCATCACCACTATATCAGTGGATGTTACAATCCGAGAATAGGTGGAACCTGAAACTTGGCTGGGGCGGGAGAGAAGATACGGTTGATACCCAGTGGACGCGATGGAAATGTAGAAGTAGAGAGGTGGAGTGTTCGATTGCTTACCTAGCTCTACTGTGAGTGGTAATTCAGATTTATCTTCAGCGTCTTTTTCAGGATTAAAAGTTCTACATTTGAATTGCCGCATATGAGTGATGTTAGGCATGTCTGATATTTTTAGTCTATAACCTCCTTTATTGGATGCTACACTTATTTCTTTTGCATGAATACGTGTCAGCGTAATTGGATAACGTGTCCAAGCCAATAATCCACAGATACTCACTACCATCATGATGATTATTGCGCAGGATAGGATCGCCCTTAATGTTTCGTCTCTGCATGCGCTTCTGTGATATATACTATCTGCAATGTTGCTTAACCTGCTTTTTAGAGTTGGATGCGTGGCTAAAAGGTTCCTTTGATGCCTGAGTTCGGAGACAATGAAGAAGCTGGAGATCCATCTTTTCAGTAGGCCTCCTGAGGATCCATTAGAGGCCTCCCATACCTTCTTTAAGGCCTTTCCAAATATCCAAGGCTTCTTTATGAGTTTCATTCCAGTATTATCCGCAAGGAATTCCCTCTCTCTTTTAATAGCTGACGTTAAGAGATAGGCGAGAGGATTAAAGAATGAAACAGCCTTCAACGCTGAGACCAGCGCGTTAAAGTGGAAGTCTTGATTCTTGATGTGACCTATTTCATGGGATATCACGGCTTCAAGTTCGACGTCCTCAAGCACCTTCAGAAGTCCAAGTGAAAACACTATCATCGCATTCTTTCCGTAGCCTATTGTGAATGCGTTAGGTCTGAGATCCTCAGTGATCCCTATGCGCGGCATAGATATACCAGCTCTTTGAGCTAACCTACTTACCATCGCCGTAAGCTCCGGATTCTCCTCATGCGTGAGCTCTACAATTCCCTGAAGCCAGCATACTATTCTGCTGCCAAACAAGTAAAGAAAAACTACGAGCACAGTGCCTGCTATTAAGCCTACAAAGCACAGCAGACCTGTTAAGGAAAGAACTTGCATCTTAAAAACTTCGAGATGAACAGGCTTGAATGGGGGAATCGCATTGAAAAGCATCTCTGCCAGAGAGATGTTTTCGATTTTGGCCTGAGCAGGCATATCGGCAATGGACGCGTAACTAGCAAAGGAGATTTCAGCTGCGAGGTAAAATGGGGGGAATATTGCGTAGATCACTAGTGGAATGAATAACGGTATCATATAAAAGTAGCTTTTGAATTTGGGATCGTGCATCCCGAGTACCCTAACGATACTATACGTTAATAATGCAAATAAAATTGTGAAGGTAATGGAATAGAAGAAGAAGGGTTGAGTCAAATCGGATATTGGATCAAGCCAAGTTATCATTTCATTTATCCTTCTTCTCTTTCTCGATACTCTCGAACAATTTCCTGAAAGCTTTAATTTTTTCCTTATCGGAGGCAGCGATCTCCATCAGATATGAAGTTACAGAGTTCCCGAAGTTCCTGAGCAAGCTATCGATAACGTGCTTAACTACTGAGCGTTCTACTTCTTCTTTGCTGAACCTAGGCCAGTAGACATAAAGTAGCCCCCCTCTCCCACTTGTGATCTTTCGATTTAGAAGGCCTTTCTTAAAAAGAGTATCCATAGTTGACATAACGGTTGTATAGGCGATTTTTCTTTCCCTTCTGAGTTTTTCATACACTTCCCTGACGGAAACGGGTCTCCTCATTTCCCAGATTGTTTCCATTACATGAGCCTCTAAAGGGCCGAGAACGCTCTCTAATTTCTCTTCGCCGATGCGATATTCAGATGGCATATATTCTGATCTTGAATGGTTACTAGACATTTCAGTAGCTACTATTGAACGGTAATACTTATATGCTTTTTTCTAACTATTTGAAATAATAGCTACGTATCAAATTAGTAGAGGTGAAATCGCATTGCTTAAAGCGCGATCAGGACAGAGAAGGGTGAGTAAAAAGAACGTGAATATCACGGCGACATTAAAGGCTCTCTCCCTCTGTGAACTGTTGACCTTCACCGCATCCACGCTAGCACAGCCTCAGCATAAATTTTACCGTCCGTCCGTGAGATTCGACAAGGATTTCTACATGCCGGGAGAAAGAGTAACAATATATGGAAAAATCATCTTCGACAGTAAGCCCGTTGAAGGCGCAAAGGTGATCGTTAATATCGAGGATTTCGGCATAAGCGGCTTAGAAACCACAACTGATTCAAATGGCAACTGGACCCTGAGTTTCCAAGTTCCAGAAGATCAGAAACTCGGAACATACCCGGTAAATATCGAGATCACCCATAAAGGGAACACCGTGAAGATCAGTCACATCATCCAGATTAGTAAAAGCAGCGAAATGAATATGACTGAAGTCTTAACGGCACGTAGGGCAGAGCTGAACCGCAAGAACATGGAGCTTAAAGATGAAAATCAGAGGCTACAGGAGGCTAGCGGCGGAGCAAGCTTCGAGACATTAGGGATCATAGCTATGGTCCTAGCGGTCATCGTAGGTATATCGGCCTCCATACTAGCATACAAAACGAGGAAGCCCCTGCAAAGTAGCGAGGTGATCAAGCAGTGTCAACTATAATCGAAGCGAATAATCTAACTAAGAAGTACGGCGAATTCACGGCTGTTGACAACCTCAGTCTTGAGGTGCGAGAGGGGGAGATATTCGGCCTCCTAGGCCCAAATGGCGCTGGAAAGACTACTACGATCATGATGCTTGCCGGCCTTATTGATCCCACATCTGGAAATGCCATAGTCGCCGGATTCGACGTGACTAGGGAACCCCGCAAAGTCAAAGCGGTCACCGGATACCTGCATGATCGCTTTGCCTGCTACGATAATCTAACGGCAAGGCAGAATCTTGACTTCTACGCCCAACTCAATGATATACCGAAGTCGAAGAGGGCTAAGCGGATCGATAGCCTCCTAGAGGCCGTGGGCTTGAGCAGATGGAAAGATGTCAAAGTTGGAAAGTTCTCCCGTGGAATGAAGCAGCGGCTCGGGATCGCCCAGGCTCTCATAAACGAGCCTAAAATCGTGTTTTTAGATGAGCCGACGGCAGGCCTGGATCCTCAGGGCACGAGGGAGGTGAGGATGCTGATTAAAAGGCTATGCAGAGAAGAGGAGCTGACGGTCGTCGTTACATCTCATATTTTGCCGGAGGTTGAGCAGCTATGCAGTCGAATCGGAATCATGAAGGATGGAAAACTAATCGCCGTAGACACATTTGAAAATTTGGTTAAGCGATTGGCTCCCGAGGAGGGCATCTTCATAAGGCTTGAGCTCAACAAACTTGACGATAAATTGTTGAGGTCTATTGAGGATATGCCGGGAATTCGAAGCGTAGATCGGGATGGAAATGAATTGATGATCCATGCAGATCATGACTTAAGAGAGAAGCTAGCAGCCGCAATAGCAGAGGCGGGATCACTAATATTGACGATGCATATCGTTCAACCGCGATTAGAGGAGGTCTTCCTGAAAGTTTATGGGAGGGGGTGGATTTAGATGGCTGGAATGTGGACGATAGCAAAAAAGGAGATTATTGATCACCTAACCAGCGTAAGGTTCATCATAATCTTCGCAGTGCTAGTCATCCTAATCTTATGCTCGGCATATGAGGGTGTGCAGCAATACTTCAAAGAAGGAAGCAGGATGCTTATACCGGGTCAATCAGCCTTCCTCGCAGTATTCACTTGGGGAATAACGGAGAAAATAGCAGTTGTAGGCTCTCTTCTTGGAATAGCAATAGGATTCGCCGCGATCTCCCAGGAAAGGGACAGCGGCTCGCTGATAACGCTCTTAACACATCCCGTATTCAGGGACTCCGTGATCAATGGGAAGCTCATGGCAGGTGCATGCGCGCTCATATTTGCCTCCTTCACGGCAATAGCGCTTGCCTTAACGACGGTAATAACATTGACTGGCGTGGCTCCAACCGGAGATGAGACAGCGAGACTATTAACTTTCATGGGGATCTCAGGCTTATACATGATAATGTGGCTTGGTGTGAGCATGTTCTTCTCAGTTGTAATGCGAGATACAACCTCATCCCTCCTCGCCTCCATAATAACATGGCTCATCAGCACGAATCTGATCTACAGCATTGCAAGCCTAATCGCCAGCATCGTAGCCCCCCTAGGCGGCGGCATCATCACACCGCACAGAATAGGATGGAAGAGGCACTTCGAAGTATTTAGGGCAATAACGAGATTCTCTCCGACTTGTTGCTACCGCGACGTGGCACAATCAGTGCTCGGAAGCTCATTCCGCGGCGGCCTAATAATAGTAGAGCCGGGGAAGCCCATGCCAGCCCCGCCGAGCCTGCTTGAGTGTTTATCCCAGTCTTGGCCGGAAATCACCGTGATAGTGGTGGTACTCGTCGTCTCATTCGCAGCCTCCTACCTGCTCTTCATGAGACAAGAGATCCGCTAAGCGTGAAACTCAATAGGAGAAGAAAATGATGAAGAAAGTCTGTGGAATGATTCGATTAGCAAGAATATCCGCTTTCCTCATAATCGTTTTAACACTTCTCTCCACGTTAGTATCTCCAATCTACGTGCAGGGAGCACTTAAAGTAAAAGTTACAGGCAGAGTAGTAGATGAGAATGGTCAAGGACTGAAAAATGTCAAGATCAAAGCATACTCATCCGAAGAAGGATATGAGACCTATATTAAGAGTACAAGCACACTATCCGACGGCTCCTTCGCTATCGATTTAACAGTCGGAAAAGAATACATTCTTCGCTTTTCAAAGGAGGGATATACAAAGGAAAAGAGAAGCATCCCCATAAGGATGTATGGAACCGGAAAAATCAGTCTTGGAGATATCGTTTTACTCAAGGTTTTAAGGCTCTCCTCTCCAATATTGAGCCGCGTGGCTAATCCTGGAGACAAGCTGGCATTTCCATTCACGATAAGCAACATCGGCGAAAAGACGATGACGGTAGACTTGCTTGTAATGAAACCTGATGGCTGGACGGCGAAGATATTTGATCAAATCAGTGAGGTTAGAAGAGTGAGCCTGTCAAGCGGAGGCTCTCTATCCCTAAATCTCGAGGTCACAATCCCTAAGGATGCGCTTGGAACCTACAATCTAACCTTAATGGCAACCTCCAACAAGATTAGCTCATCGCTCAACTTCACGATCACCGTAGAGCCGCCCAAACATCCACATTACGAACTAGAGTTATGGACTGCAACGCCCATTCGAATAGCGAAAGCCGGATCCAGCGTGGATTTCAACGTTGAGATTAAGAACTTAGGAGCTGAAGAGGCAATTCTCAATCTGACCTTAGAGGGATTTCCAAAGGGATGGAAGGGGCATTTCTTCTATGGGGAAGGAGAAATAGCCTGTTTAGCGCTTAAGAGCGGAGACTCAGCCACGATACGAATAAACATGGAGATCCCGAAAAGTGCAGAAGAGGGCGACTACTCATTTAACTTTACGGTTAACACTGGAGACTTTAAAAGGGGAATCGAACTCAAGGTTATAGTCGAGCCAATCGAGATCGAAAGGGGGATTAGGCTGGCGTGCAGGTATCCCTCACTAACCATTAAGGCGGGCGACACAGCAGCCTACGAAATAAAAGTGACTAATGAGGGAGGTGGAGAAGAGCACATATACTTCTCAACGAACTTCACATCGCCCGACCTATACATAGAATTCTCCGCTAGAGAAGTGGAGATTGCCGCGGGAGAATCATTAAGCCTTTCAGTAACTGTCGTAACCCGCAGGAGAATAGCGCCTGGAGAATACGTGATTCCAATTATAGCCGAGACTGAAGATAAGCAGCTAAGCGACAATATCACATTAAAGTTGCAAGTGAAGGGCGATTATAAGATGGCTCAGTTAAGGCTTTCCTCTCCCATATTGAGCCGTGTGGCTAATCCTGGAGACAAACTGACATTTCCATTCACAGTTCATAACATCGGAGAGCGGCAAATGACAGTGGATCTGCTCGTAACGAAACCTGAGGGCTGGACTGCGAGGATACTCGATCAAATCAGTGAGGTTAGAAGAGTAAGTCTGCCGGGCGGAGGCTCATTATCACTAAATCTCGAGGTCACAATCCCTAAGGATGCGCTTGGAACCTACAATCTTACTCTAACGGCTAAATCGGATAACGGGATCAGTGAATCGCTTAATCTCACGGTTACCATTAAGCCACCTGAACATCCACGGCGCAAAATAGAATTGTGGACTGCAACGCCTGCTTTAACGGCAAAAGCTGGATCCAGCGTGGATTTCAACGTTGAGATTAAGAACTTAGGAGCTGAAGAGGCAATTCTCAATCTGACCTTAGAGGGGCTTCCAAGGGGATGGAGGGCGCATCTCCTGCATGGAAAGGAGGAGATAGATAGTTTAGCGCTTAAGAGCGGAGACTCAGCCACAATACGAATAAACATAGAGATCCCGAAAAGCGCGGAAGAAGGTGAATACTCATTTAATCTGACGGCTAATACTGGAGGCTTTAGTAAGGGGATCAAACTTGAGGTCGAGGTTGAGCCATTTGAGATCGAAAGGGGGATTAGGTTGATGTGCAGGTATCCCTCGCTAACAATTAAGGCGGGGGACGCGGCAACCTATGACTTAATAGTGACGAATAAGGGGGATGAGGACGAGCACGTATACTTCTCAACGAACTTCACGTCGCCCGATCTAGACATAGAATTCTCCGCGAAAGAAGTTGAGGTTCCTGCAGGAGAATCATTAAGCCTTTCCATAACCGCCTCGACCCATCGGGGAATCATGCCCGGCGAATATGTGATTCCAATTATAGCCGAGACTGAAGATAAGCAGCTAAGCGACAATATCACATTAAGGTTGTGTGTGAAGGGCGCTTACAGGCTGACTCTAAGGTTGATGCCTCTGAACGTCAGGGTCACGGCAGGAGGAGAATGCGAAGCCATAGCTTCCGTTCATAATGAGGGACAATCCACCATAACCAATGTGAAGTTAGAGTTCGATGCGCCATCAGGATGGACTGTGATAAGTAAACCTGAGAATATTCTACGCCTTGAGCCGGGCAGATCAGTGGATTTCACAGTTACGGTTGAGCCTCCCTCCGATGCACTTGCAGCCGACTACTACGTGACGGTTACCGCAGCCTCTGATCAAACCAGATCCATATCAAGGGACTTAAGAGTCACGGTTGAGGTTCCAACTGGATGGGGATACCTCGGAGTAATAGCCATAGCCATCATAATCCTCACCGTAGCAGGGATCTTTTTAAAGATCAGAAGAAAGTGAATTAGAAGCGTCGAAGATTGAACTCAAAGATGGATTTTGCGGCGAGCTTATAGTTTTGCAAGCTTCAAGTGCATTCGTGCCCCTATGCTCACATGATACACACTACTCTCATCCTCATTCCTCTTAATCTATTTGCTCTACATGATTTGCAGAATAGGCTTGTCAATGATCGTTGACTTGCCTGTCAAGGTTGATAGAATTATATTTGGCCATCGTATATTTGCGTTTGATGAGTCATGAGCTCTGATGATCTCTTCGATGCGATCTCTCATCCTCTGAGAATCGAGATTCTTAAGGAGCTATCTAAAAGGCCGATGCGCTTCGCTGAGCTCAAGAGGGAACTCAAGATTGCGAGCAGCGGGCTTCTGGACTATCATCTAAGGAAGCTTGACGATCTAATCATGATAAATAGAGATGGATCGTATGCTCTGACTGAGAAGGGATTCGCGGCACTTCAAGCAGTCGAGGCGGCTAATAGGTATGGCTGGCAGAGAAGATCATTCTACCTAAACATCGCGGCTTTCATACTTGTAAATGCTTATTCATTATTGACTGGATTATCTCACACGGTATACTATTGGGTGATCATTCTGCCAGTGACATCGGCTTGGATCATATTCTATAGTCTCTGGACATTCATAAGGAGGAGGGTTCGCCTCAAAAATCCCGAGTAGATGGAGGCTTTAGAGTTTGGATTCTAAGATAGCCGTAGAGCTGGATGATGTTACAAAGTGGTATGGAGACATATTAGCCATTGACCATCTAAGCTTGGAGGTCAAGAGCGGGGAGGTCTTCGGTTTATTGGGGCCTAACGGCTCAGGGAAGTCCACAACCCTAAAGATGATTTTAGGGCTTGTTAAGCCTGACTCGGGAAGTATAAATGTCTTCGGCATGAATGTGAATGAGCATCCAATTGAGGTGAAGAGGCTGATCGGATACGTGCCTGAATCGCCGAGAATATACGAGTTCCTCACTGGCTTGGAGTTTCTGGACTTGACCGGAGACGTTTATGGCATGAATCCGGCTGAGAAGGAGAGGAGGATTAGGGAGTATCTTCACGCGCTAGAATTGGAGGGGAGGGAGGGCGACTTGATAGGCAGCTATTCTGAGGGGATGAAACAGAAGATAGTCATCATATCAGCTCTGATGCATCATCCTAGGCTTCTACTCTTGGATGAGCCATTAAGCGGCCTAGACCCCAAATCCGCTAGGATCGTTAAGGATTTGATCCGCAATTTGGCCGCGGATGGCGTAACCACGATCATGTCAACCCATGTCTTAGAGATAGCTCAGGCCATGTGCGATCGTATAGCTATCATGCAGAATGGGAGGCTTCTCGCATTGGGAACTATGGAGGAGCTGAGGCGTGAGGCTGGGATGCCCGGTTCAGGCCTAGAAGATATCTTCCTCAAGTTGACTGGTGCAAGCGATATTAGACCCCTAATTGAGGCGCTGCTGAAGTGAACTGGAGGAACATTCTATTACTTGTAAGTGTTAATGCGAAATCATCTAGACTCTTGGGAGGTGGAGGATTCAGAAGATTTAAAGAGAATAGGCTCTTTACCTACATGCTCTATTTAGGTGTGTGCGTTCTAGGCTCACTTTTTGGATGGTTTTTTGGGAGCTTCTACGGTGGATTGATTGATGCTCAGGTTCGAATGCACGTTTTAAGTGCGGCTAAGAGCTTCTACGCATCATTTCCGACATTAGCACTCCTTTACACTCTGATATTAACTCAGATGAGCCAATTGCAGAGGATCAGAGTTAAGGCTCAGGTGCAGCCTCTCTATTGGTTGCCAATAACTTGGGAGGAGCATACTTTAGCATCGATCATT
>QMXE01000031.1 GCA_003661975.1 Candidatus Bathyarchaeota archaeon | reverse complement strand
ATCCAAGAGAAGACTTGACGAGATCAGGAATACCGTTACACCGACCGTCTCAGGTCATCACTACTATAAGGCCTGCGGCGGCAGAATATCCATGATGGTTGATATAGCTGAGAGAATGCTCAGTGAGGGATGTGAAAGAGAGGAGGTGGAGAGCCTCCTAAGGGAGAATGTATCTAGGATCCTCCCTAAGACCGGATGGAGAATAAGCATGGAGCATGTGAAGATTGCTGGGCAGACATTTAACCTCGGACCGGCAAAGATAGTTAGGTTTTCCATAGAGGATGGAAGGATGATCCTTCTCAGGAGGATCTTTAGTAAGGGCGTGTATGATGGCCTTAACGTTCACAAGGATGAGGGAGACTATGCCATAAGTGAAATTAGAATAGGCGATCTGAGCTTTAGAACGAGATACTTCTCTAAAGACGAAGAATACAAAGGAACATACATCAACATAAACACTCCAATAGAGCTTTACCCAAGAAAGATTCGATATGTAGATCTAGAAACTGACATCTGTGTCTGGCCGAATGGCGAAGTAAAGAGGATCGATGCTGAAAAACTTGAGGATGCCTTATCGTTGGGTTTTATCTCTGAGAGATTAGCCGAGATATCCAGGAGGGAGATCAAGAATATCCTTAATTCGATAAGCCTCGAAGAGGAGAGGGAATCAATACACTATTTGAGTGACGAAAGCATCTGGGAATAGCAAAAAATATATCCAAAGGTTCTCATTCATTATCGTGTGGTGGTGAAATGGGCATTTTAAAGCTTAAGGCTACGATGGCCGCGACTTTAGCCGCCATAATCGGCCTCTCAACGCTCTTCTTCACGATAATACTCTCACTCATAGATGCATTTAGCATCTACACATTAGCGCTATTCGTAGTATTCTTCAACGTCCTACAGTGGCTCTTCGCCCCTCATATAATCGACGCCCTATACAGAGTTAGAAGGGTATCAAGAAGCGAAGAGCCGGAGCTCTATGAGATCGTTGAGAGACTCAGCCGTAAAAGCGGTATTAAACCGCCACAATTAATGATCGCCAACATACCAATACCAAACGCCTTTGCATACGGTTCTCCATTAACTGGAAATAGAGTTGCCGTAACCACAGGTTTACTTAATACCCTAGACAGGGATGAGATAGAAGCCGTAATTGGACATGAGCTGGGACACTTGAAGCATAAAGATGTTCAAGTGATGATGTTCGTCTCGATTCTGCCAGCACTACTATACTATATAGGCTATTCGCTGATGTGGTCTTCTGCATGGGGCGGACGAGATGAAAGAAGCAACGCTTCGATAATGGCGCTCATAGGATTCCTGAGTATAATTCTCTATTGGATCTTGACGCTCTTCACGCTGTATCTCAGCCGCCTAAGGGAGTATTATGCGGATAGACATAGCGCATCGATCGTTGAGGATGGAGCTAGAAAACTATCTATTGGACTTATAAAGATAGTTGAGTCAACTGAAAGAACACGGAGGCGTATAGGAGGTACTAGTCACATGAGCTCCCTAAGAATGCTATTCATTGCCGATCCGGAGACTTCACACAGGGACATTAGAGAACTTCATCAGGCAAGTATTTGGGGGACTGAGAGGGATCTGATCGAGAAGTATATCAGGAGAAAACTGACTGTTGCAGATAAGATCGCCGAGCTCTTCTCGACTCATCCTAACTTAATAAAGCGCCTAAGAGCCCTCCAAGAGATCGCGTGAATAACAGCGATTCCACCATCCTAAACGATTTTTAGGGAAGATCACTTCTGGAAGATAAGAGATGATAATTAAGAAGATCATGGGATGGCGCGTAATATTCATGGGATTCAAAAATGTTAAGATCTCGAACCTAAACTTGTTTTTGGAAGAGATAAAAGATGCAGCTTCAGACTGTCAGGTTCAGGTATTCGACGCTGATAGGATAGCCGGGTTTGATCACTTATACTTTTCCGTGCTTAACGCCCTAAACTCCTTTGAGTCAGGAAATAGGATATCGGAAAGCCTAGCAATGGAGATCATGCTTTACGCTTCTGGACAGCACCAGATCAGAAAGGCCATTGATATGCTAGGCGTAAAGCCTGACTCTTCAAGGATGATCGTGGTTTTATTGGCAAAGAGCAGAGAGAAAGGCATACAAGCCGCTTCTAGGATCTCGGAGAGCATTGGGGGAGAACGGGATGATGAAGTAATTGAACTTACAGATGAAAAGTTTGAATTGATAAAGTCGATATTTAGAGTTTCAGATGAGGAGATCGAGGCTGCATTTAGGGGATCAGAGAAGAAGGCCTTAACGAGCATACTTATTGAGCGGTCAGCCCTTCTCGCCGCGAGGAAGTAGCCTCTTCTCCTTCGCAACTGAGAGTATATCATCCGGTCTGATAACGGATATACCAGTTACTCCCCCAATAATCTCAACCAGAACTATCCTATCCGGATCCTCTAAATCTACTCTTCTATCTACATGCTTCGCTATCGCCTCGATCATGTCCCTCGTCGAGATCTCAGTATGTCTCTTTTCTATGGTAATACGGAAAGACTCATCTGCACCTATTTTCTCCGATAGATGAGCAGCGGCCTCCTCAATGCTACTGAGCCTTGTGGGAACGACCACCTCAACAGGAACCACCTTCAGGGTATATCTAAATTCGTGGGGCTCCCTTCTCAGCATCTCCCTTAGCCTACGGACGGCCTCAAATGGATCCAACGATGTCTTCGCGACTATAAGCCCTGCAACCTCGGTCTTCTCAACCCTTGGATCCTCATCGCCAACCTCGCCAAGTAGAAACCAAATCTCAGAACATGCTTCACTCTCCAATCCCCTAGCACATGAAATTATAAGATTGAAATCTTCTACCAAAAAATCCTCACACCTCCAATATCGACTACATCTTCGCAGAAGAGCTTATTTACTTTTCCTTATTAACATCGATGATCAATGGATTTATTAAAGGGCTATGGGATCCACCAGATCCCTTGGAGGAAGGAAAGATTAGAATCGCCGTTCTCGATAGGGACAAATGCAAGCCTGATCGATGCGATAGGGCATGCCAGCGCTTCTGCCCACAGGTTAGAAGCGGAAATGAGGCTATAAGATTTGAGAATGGAAAACCTGAGATCTCAGAGATAATATGCACTGGATGCGGGATCTGCGTGAAGAAATGCCCCTTCAAGGCCATATCAATAGTCAATTTACCAGACGAGATTGAGGGAGAATGCATTCATCGCTTCGGCCCAAACATGTTTAAGCTCTATAGATTGCCGATTCCCTCCTTCGGAAATGTCCTTGGATTAATTGGGCCTAATGGGATTGGAAAATCAACGGCTCTAAAGATACTCTCAGGCGAGATAATGCTGAATTTGGGTAGATACGCCGATCCCCCGGGATGGGATGAGATTATAGAGCATTTCCGAGGCTCAACCCTGCAGTCATACTTTAAGATGCTAAGCGAGGGCAAGCTTAGAGTCATCCATAAGCCCCAATATGTCGATATGATCCCTAAGGTAATAAAGGGGAGAGTCGGAGAGGTACTATCGAAGGTCGATGAGAGGGGCAGATTGGAAGAGATCTCAGATATGCTCGAACTTAAGGCAGTATGGACTCGCAGAATGGAGGTTCTCAGCGGCGGGGAGCTCCAGAGAGTAGCATTAGCCGCGGCAATATCACGAGACGCCGATGTCTACATCTTCGATGAACCCTCAAGCTACTTAGATATTAAACAGAGACTCGCAGCTGCAAGGGCGATAAGAAGTCTTAGAGAGGAAAATAAGATGATCATTGTCGCCGAGCATGACTTAGCCGTCCTCGATTATCTATCAGATTACATCTGCGTCCTCTATGGAGTTCCCGGAGTCTATGGAGTTGTATCTCATGTTCATGGGGTTAGAGTTGGCATAAACATTTACTTGGAGGGATACATCAGAGATGAGAACCTCCGCTTCAGAAAGGAACCTATAAGATTTCACGTTAAGCCTCCGATCTCCACGGTTCCATCTAAGACTCCGCTGATAAAATGGGACAATATGAGAAAGACCTACGAGGACTTCACCTTAGATGTGGAGGGGGGAGAAGTAGGAGAGGGAGAGATAATCGGGATCTTAGGCCCAAATGGAATAGGAAAGACCACATTCATAAGGATGATCGCTGGATTCGAGAAGCCAGATGAGGGAAAGCCGCCGGTTCAAGATGCTCTTTCAATAAGCTATAAGCCACAGTATATCTCATCAGATTACGATGGAACCGTGGAGGAGCTTTTAAGGAGCATAGCAAAGGAGAATTTCTCCTCAAGCCTCTATAGAACCCAGATAATCCGCCCACTCAATCTAGACCAAATATTCAATAGAAGAGTGAAGGAATTAAGCGGGGGGGAACTCCAGAAGGTAGCAATAGCAGCATGCCTCTCCAGAGAGGCGGATCTATACCTCCTAGACGAGCCAAGCGCTTACCTTGATATAGAAGAGAGATTAGCGATGGTTCAGACGGTAAGACGTATAGTTGAAGAGAGAAACGTTACGGCATTCATCGTTGAACATGATATTGTAGTATTGGATTTTGTAGCTGACAGGCTAATGGTATTTAGCGGCGAGCCTGGAAGTAGAGGATTAGCTAAGGCCCCAATGAGCTTAAGAGATGGCATGAATATGTTTCTAAGGGAGATGGGAATCACCTTCAGGAGGGATCCGCAGACCAAAAGACCGAGAGTTAATAAAGAGGGATCTCAACTAGACAAGTATCAGAAGAGCATAGGACAATTCTACTATGTTGAGTGAAATTCGCTTTTTTGAGGGCAAAGCGTACATCCACCTAGCCTTACCGTTTAGTCTTAAAAAGATCAGGTGACCGAAAGGCTAAGTATGATGCTTGAGACTCCGCGCAAGACAAAGGTGAGAGAAACATCCCTCTAAGAGCAGACTACACGCACATCTGAGAACAAGACTTAAAAATACTTCTAAGCTCGACAGACATGCACATTCACGTTAGAAAAATGCTCTATGCACATCGACGAGCTTCTGAAATCACTTTATATACAATTTTTCTCGCGTAATCACATAATAATGCTCTAACTCTAAATGTTAATATGGCTCTTAAACTGGGCCGTCTCTGCCCTCCTAGGATTAGAATATTCCTAGATGGATCTGGAGGCTGAGCCGTAAGCTCATGCAATACAAAGGGCAATTTTGCCTTTTCAGCCTAGCGCATTAACGGCTTTAATGAGCGCTTTAATGTATCCGCATGCATACGCATGCGATTTATGCCCCCACTCGGTATCTCCTGGTAGACGTGGAACATGATCGTCTATGAATACGCCAGTGTAGCCTACCTCCTTATAGGCTTTCATGGCCTCCAGCATGTCCGTTTGCCCATCATCCACGAATGTCTCATGGAATTTATAGGGGTTTCCACGCACATCTCTGAAATGGACATAGAATATCTTTTTCCTCGAGCCGAAGTATCGAATGGCCTCAATAACATCTATCCCCATCTCCGAGAATGTGCCCTGACAAAATTCTATTCCGACATAATCGCTCGGAAATAATTTTATGAGACGCTTGAATGCCTCTACGCTCCGGAAGATCCTAGCCACTCCAGCGAGTGATGGAACTGGTGGATCATCGGGGTGAAGGGCGAGCTTGACGTTTGCCTCCTCAGCGACTGGGAGAACCCTCTTCATGAAGTATTTGAAGTTATCCCACATTTGCTTATCGTCTATTACCCCATAAGGCGCCGGCGCGTCTTCCACGAGTTCATAATCGAAGCTAGTCACTCGAGCTCCCCTCCAAGGAGTATCATCGCATGTTCTCCAGACGCCCATTGGCATGAAGTTGTAGCCTAATATTGGTATGCCAGCTCTCCCCATGTTCTCTAGGGTCTTGCAGAAGTTCTCTATCTCCTCATCTCTTCCCTCACGGCCAAGCATCACATTCATATACCATTTTCGCGGTATGTTCTCGATCGCGTGAAGCCTCAAACCGTAGGATTCGATCTTTGTTTTAATCTTTATGAGCGGCATGAATTCATAGTAGCCTGGACCATTATAGAGCGATGGATGGATCGGAACGTGGAGTATAACATCCTTAACCCCCATTTGCCTTGCAAATTCAAGTTTATCATCTGTCAATTCATATATTGAGCCGACTGCAAGCCTCATTCAGAACACCCGCACACTACAATGGCTTTTCCATTCGGGCATATATAATTGACGCAACGCCTAAAATACTATGACACCTTAATATATCCCGGTGGCTTCTCGGATGCCGCCCTTAACGCTTCATCTGGACACTCACTTGAACCTATGCTTGATTAATCGGCTTTGATCAAAGACTCCTTTTCTCAATAACTTGACTGCATCATGGAAGTCCTATTGAAGTTCCTTGATGAGCTGGGCGAGATATTGAACACCTTAAATCCGAATGTATGCCACTTCTCTAGAGGGATCTTCTCATCAATTACATGCCTCCCGAATATTACTAATTTTCCACTGCGTTTCAGGATGGATGCTGCCAAATTAAGCGTTTCCGGAGCGCCGGATGCCTCTATCACAACATCGGCTTTTCCATTCATAATCTCCTTACTTCTCTTACGGGGTCACACCTCCTCGGATTTAGAGTATATTCGGCTCCAAAGTCTCTTGCAAGATCTAAGCGTTCATCACAGATATCCAATGCTACAAGGCTACTCATGTATCTTATGGGCGTGGCCTGGAGGAGTAGAAGACCCATATATCCGCAGCCTATAAGGCAGACATTATCGCCTATCTCTATTGATGCTCCCCTAATTCCATTAACGACGCATGCAAGGGGGCTCCGAGATCCAGAGAGTATAATCGTCAATTCCAGACGGCATTCTCACAACATTACAGCCCTTCGTCTTATAATATTCGGCGAAAGCTGGTCCCCCAAGCGTCGTTACCATATCTCCAACATCAACGTTCTCCACATCCTCTCTAACCTCTACAACAGTCTCTACACCTTCATGACCAACAACTCTTCCGCCCGGAAGCAAACCCCCTATAAATGTAGACCTCTTCCATGCAGATCCCACAGGCCCTTGTCTCGATTAGAACTTCATCTCTACCTGGATCATCAACCTCAACCTCGACTATCTCAGCTCTCCCTTTCGAGACGAGAATCCCCCTAGCCCTCATCTGGATCTCCCCAGAACTAAATTCCATATTTCACCGTTAAATTCTTAATCTTTTTTAATCGAAGAGGGTGACGGTGACCTCTTCTCCCTTCTCTATCACATCAAGATTAACCGGTAAGATTATGTATCCATCGGCCTTAGCCATGCTTGTAATGTCTCCTGACGCCTTAAAGACGGGATATGCAACGCCATTCTTTATCTTCACTGTTAGAAACTGCTCGCGACCTGAGGCTGAGACTACTCTCACTCCCATCCTAGCCCTGACTACCCGTGGATCTTTGGGGGGAAGCCGCGCCATCTTACGAATTGCCGGGACAAGGAAGATATACGCATTACTCAGACAGGAAGTTGGATATCCGGGCATTCCTAGAATAGGAGTCTCCTTAACAAGGCCGAATAGGGTAGGTTTTCCGGGTTTAATTTGAACTCCATGGAATAGAAGGCTCCCCATCTTCTCGATCGCCTTAACAAGCAGATCTCTTTCACCAACGCTACTTCCGCCCGAGAACACGATCAAATCGTGATCTAAATGCCGTGTGATCGCCGATATTATATCATCAAAGGTATCTGGGATAATTGATGATCTAGTTACTAAAGCGCCATTCTCCAAAAGAATCGAGGTTAAGGTGTATGAGTTTACGTCGTATATTTGGCCCTCCCCGAGAGGAGAGGCCGGATCACGTATTTCTGATCCCGTTGGTATCACGGCTACATGCGGCTTCTGATAGACTGAAATTCTCCTGTATCCAAGGGCTGCCAGAACACCGATCTTTGCGGGAGTTAGAAGCTCTCCCTTTTTAAGGATTATCTCTCCTCGCTTTATATCCTCCCCCCTCGAGGCTATATTCTCTCCAGGATAGACCCCCCTAAATATTAAGACGTAACCATCCTTTTCCTCCGTGAACTCCACCATCACTACGGCATCTGCACCATCTGGAATGGGGCATCCCGTTGCTATCCGAATGCATTCACCGCCCTTAATCTCCCCCTTAAAGGATTCCCCTGCATGCAGGAAGCCGACGACCTTAAGCTTTACAGGGTTGAATTGCGAGGCTCTAAATGTATCTTCAGCCCGAACCGCATAGCCATCCATTGCTGCCCTATCAAATGGAGGGACATCCACCTCCGCCCTTACATCGCATGCTAAGACCCTATTAACGGCCTCATCGATACCCACTGATTCCGTTCTTTCAATAGGCTTCACTGTGTCAAGGATTATCTTTAAGGCCTCTTCCCTCGACATAAGAAGCCGAAATGGAGACATTTCACTCAATCTTTAACACCCCTTAAGATCAACGAAAAAGTTAAGCGTGCAAGTTCACTCCACATGATGCTTTATCCCCCTTAAAAATGTTAGGAGTGACCTTCATGCACAATGCCATTATCACGCTCGCATAAAAAGGCATGATGCAACATCCATGATGAACCTAAAAAAATTAGGTTCTTCTCATATAAATAGTCGTTTCATATCTGTTGTGTGGAAGCCTCCTAACCTTAAAGTCCTTATATTTGGCCTTTAAGGTATCAATAGCATCAGAGACGTGCTTCTTTCTATTTCTTGTGATAAATTTGACGGTCATTAGAGCCACTGAGTCCTTTTTGAGGAGATCTGCCAATTTAACCATTATCTTCGCCGACTTTAAGGGTTCAATATTCATGTCATTAACGATTAAGTCGAATGGTCCGATATTACGAGGAATATCCTCCGCTTTACATTTAAGATGAGTTATGTTAGGCAGGCTCTTTACGGATGGATCGAGATCAGCTGGGTCTACTGAAATGACATGATCCACCAGGCCCGCTAGAATCTTTGTCCATCCACCTGGAGCTGCTCCTAAATCGAGAACCCTGAAGTTCGGTTTGATCTCAATATTGAAGATTCTTATCGCCTCTCTGAGTTTATGCTCAGCCCTAGTGAGCGGCCTCTCTCCGCATTTATATTTTCTGAAGACCTTTATCTCTTTCCTTAGTATCTCGTCGGCTCTTACGATCCCGATAAAGGCTATATCTTGGAAGATTTGAATAGTCACGATCTTTGCCGGATTCTTTAGGTCGACAATCGCTCCGAGAGATTCTTCAAGTAAACCTCCAATCTCCCTTTCAACATCTCGGCTTGTAAATTCATGTTTGCCCCTTCTTTTGCAGCATACAACGAATCTCTCGCCTTTCTTTAGCATATTCAGATTGAGAATCTCATCGTAAACTCGTTTTAGATCGCTCTTCTTCTTCGATATTTTAATTGCCTTATTAACTGGAGTTATGCTACCGACATATCTCGTTTCATTCTCCTTTAAAATAGAGATTAAGTCGGTCGATGAGGGACATTTTATCAGGAGGTTACCCTTAAAGAATAGACTGTGAACTTCAGCGTTTGGCACTAGCCTCAATATCTCCTTTTTGGCCTCGATCTCGAATCCCGCCGAGCTCGTCGCTAAATACATGCCTACATTGGACATCTCCGCTCGATCTCTCAGTGACTTATATGGATTCAGCCAAAACACACATATCACTTTTATAGATTCAAGTAATTATAAGTAGGAAATTTCAATTAAGGATTTATTGTGGCAGATGAGCGGGTGAAGACGGCATTGGATCCTTCAGAGGAGGAATTAAAGGAGAAAGTTCTTAAGATCATTGATCTCCTAGAGAAGGAACATCCAGATGCAAAGATAGCACTAAAGTTCAGCAATCCACTCGAACTCTTGATTGCGACAATCTTGGCTGCCCAATGCACCGATGAGAGAGTTAATGAGGTTACACGCACGCTCTTCAAAAAGTATCGTTCAGCCGAGGACTATGCGAATGCCGACTTGGCAGTTCTGGAGCAGGATATTAAGCCGACGGGCTATTACAGAGTGAAGGCTCGAAGAATAAAGGAGGTCTGTAAGGCATTAATTGAGAAGTTCAATTCTGAAGTTCCAAGATCCATGGAGGAGCTGACTTCGCTTCCGGGAGTTGCAAGGAAGACAGCCAATATCGTTCTTACGAACGCCTATGGAATCAATGAAGGAATAATCGTGGACACGCATGTTCTTAGACTCGCTAAGAGGCTCGGATTAACACAGAGTAAAACAAGAGAGAAGATCGAACGAGATTTAATGAAGATAGTTCCAAGGGAGAAATGGGGAAGATTCGCCGATCTCCTGATATTCCATGGAAGAAGAGTTTGTAATGCGAGGAAACCTAAATGTGATATATGCGTATTGAGAGATCTCTGCCCATCAAAAGAAACACTTAACGTGCAAACCTCCAAATAATCATCAATCCGCCAGATTAACCTGAGCGAAAAGCGTACTCTTTAAATATTTTATCTTTTATTCGTATTAGAATAGCGGTGAGAGTTGAAAGGGGCTTAAAGATGTCTACAGAGTTTAAGCCGATCGTGCGCATTGCCGGTAAGGATTTAGATGGAGCGAGAAAGGTAGCGTATGCCCTAACAGGTATAAAGGGCATAAATATCAGATTAGCCGATGTGATAGTGAAGAAGGCTGAGATATCGCCTGATAAACGTTTAGGCTTTTTATCAGAAGCTGAAATTAAGAGGATCGAGGACGTTATTATGCACATAGCCGATCATGTCCCTGCATGGCTTCTGAATAGACGGAAGGATCTGGAGACGGGAAAGGATCTTCATCTCATCTCATCAGACCTCGACCTTAAAGTAAAGGAGGATATTGAGAAAGAGAAGGCTATGAAGTCTTGGAGAGGATATAGACATTCTTATGGACTTAAGGTTAGGGGACAGAGAACAAGGACAACAGGTAGGAAGGGTAGAACGGTAGGAGTGAAGAAGAGGAGGAAGTAAATGGGCGACCCAAAAAAGCCTAAAAAGAAGTATGAGACTCCGAGATTTCCGTGGCGCTCAGACATTTTGGCATACGAGATTAGGCTATTAGGGGAGTATGGGTTAAGGAATAAAAGGGAATTATGGCGTCATAAGACTATGCTGTCAAAGTTTAGAGGCATAGCTAGATCGCTATTCGGCATGAGATCGCCGAGAAGGAAGATCCTGGAGAAGCAGCTACTTGATAAGTTGAAGGGGCTTGGGATACTACCTGAAGATGCCGTATTGGATAATGTCTTAGACCTCACAGTTGAGGATATTCTTGAGAGAAGACTTCAAACATTAGTCTTTAGAAAAGGATTGGCGAAGACGATCCATCAGGCCCGCCAATTAATCACGCATGGACATATCGCCATTAATGGAAGGAAGGTCTTCTCCCCTGGATATTTGGTGCCGAAGGATGAGGAGGATAAGATAAGTTATGCACCTACAAGCCCCCTGCTCAATCCTGAACATCCACTGAGGCAGGAAATTGAGGCAGCGGCTACCGCGACAGCAGTCGGAGGCGAATGATATGAGTAGCAAAAAGGAGAAGTGGGGAGTCGTTCACATATATAGCTCATACAACAACACAATAGTTCACATGACAGACTTGAGCGGGGCTGAGACCATTGCAAGGGCGTCAGGAGGAATGTTCGTAAAGGCGGATAGACTTGAATCTTCACCATACGCGGCAATGAGAGCCGCAGCGTATGTTGCATCAATAGCTAAGGATAAGGGCATAACGGCGATACATATAAAGGTTAGAGCACCGGGAGGATCAAAGGCAAGAACCCCTGGGCCTGGAGCTCAAGCCGCAATCAGGGCTCTTGCCAGGGCTGGCTTTAAGATGATCGGCAGGATCGAGGAGGTCACTCCATTACCGCATGACGGGACGAGACGGAAGGGCGGTAGAAGAGGCAGGCGAGTATAGCCGAGGATCAATATGAGAGTATGGATCTGCTGGAGAAAGGTTGAAATATAACTCCTATTCCCTTTATCAGAGAAAGAGACGACAATTAGTTTTAGTGAGGACCCCTGTAAATGAGCATCAAGATCCTTGAGAAAACCGATGATTCGATGCGTTTCATAGTGGAGGGTATAACGCCCTCACTCGCGAATACTCTTAGGAGAATAATCCTCTCTGAGGTTCCATGCATGGCAATCGATGATGTAATGATCATCGAGAACGATTCAATTCTTCACAATGAGATCTTAGCCTTAAGGTTGGGGCTTATCCCGCTTAAGACGGACCTTGACTCATATAGACTTCCTGAGGAATGCGAATGCGGAAGCGAGCTTGGATGCCCCCTCTGCCGAGCTGTGCTAATATTGGATGTAGAGGCCAAATCCGGTGAAAGAACGGTCTATTCAAGAGATTTAGTCCCAGAGGATCCTAAGATCGCCCCCGTAAGCGGTGACATCCCAATTGTGAAGCTCGCCCCGGGACAGAGAATAAGGCTTGAGGCCTACGCAAAACTTGGGAGGGGGAAGGATCATGCAAAGTGGCAACCCGTCTCGGCATGCGCATACAAGTATATGCCTGAGATACAGGTAGATCATCAAAGATGTAATGGATGCGGTGAATGTGTAAATATCTGTCCAAAAAAGATCCTCGAGAAAGATGAAAAGGGAAGAATTGAAGTGAAGAATCCGCTTGACTGCGCATTATGTGGAGACTGCATGTCAGTCTGCCCGCAGGATCCACCCGCAATAAAGGTTAATGGCAATGAGAATTCATTCATCTTTTACGTTGAATCTGTAGGCGCCTTACCCGTCGAGCGCATAATAAATGAAGCCTTTAAGATTTATGATAAGAAATGCTCAGAATTTTTAGAGCAGATCTCGGTGAAGATTAATGTGCCCAAAAAGGACGAAAATAACCAATCCTGAACTCATCAGGCTGATTCGATTCCTAAAGAAGAAGTCCAGAGAGAATGACGCCGCTATCTGGCGTAGAGTAGCGGATATGCTCCTGAAGCCTAAAAGAAAGAGAATAGCCGTCAATGTCAGTAGGATAAATCGATACACGAAAGAAAATGATGAAGTCGTAGTTCCGGGGAAGGTTTTAGGTTCCGGCATGATCAATCATCCGGTGAGAGTTGCAGCGTTTTCCTTCTCTAGCAAGGCTAGAATGAAGATATTAGAAGCCAAGGGTGAATGCTTAACGATACCAGAGCTCGTCGAGGCCAATCCTAAGGGCTCAAATGTTAAAATAATCGGGTGAGAGGGACATGCGGATGGCGACTCGAAGAGAGACTATAATCGATGCGGATGGCCTCATACTCGGAAGAATGGCCAGCTGCGTTGCGAAGAGACTGCTAAACGGCGAGAGAATAATTATCGTTAACGCTGAGAAGGCGATAATCTCAGGTAAGAGGCTGAGCATCATAAGGGATAAACATGAGTTCCTTCAGATAGGCCATTACCGTAAAGGCCCCTTCCATCCAAGGAGACCCGACAGGATCGTGAAGAGAGTGATAAGGGGAATGCTTCCCAGAAAGAAGCCGCGTGGAAAAGAGGCTTTAAAAAGGCTTAGAGTCTATATTGGCGTGCCAAAAGATTATGATGGGAAGGAGATGGAGAGGATACCTGAGGCGGAAGGTAGAAATTTAAAGGGTCCTTACATAACAGTCTCAGAGCTCGCACGTAACATAGGCTGGAGGGGAGAGTGAACTTGTCATCTAGGAGAGTGTTGGTGGTCAGCGGAAAACGTAAAACAGCGATTGCAAGGGCCGTTATAAGGGAGGGAAAGGGGAGAATAAGAATAAATAATATTCCACTCGAGATTTATCAGCCTGAAATAGCTCGTGAAAAGATACGTGAACCCCTCTTGCTTGCAGGGGACATCTGGAAGAAACTTGATATTAAAGTGAAGGTGAAGGGCGGAGGATTCATGGGGCAGGCTGAGGCTTGCAGAATGGCGATTGCAAGAGGCCTTATTCGATGGACAAAGAGCTCTCATCTAAGAACGATCTTCTTAAAGTATGATAGGACTATGTTAGCCGGGGATCCAAGGCGAAAGGAGCCTAAGAAGTTTGGAGGGCCCGGAGCGAGAGCGAGGTTCCAGAAGAGTTATAGATAGAAGAGTATTGGAGGCACTCGATTATGATAATACCCGTGAGATGCTTTACATGTGGGAAATTGATTGGAGATAAGTGGGAGGAGTTCAGTCGTAGAGTTAAGAATGGAGAGAATCCGGGTAAGGTGCTGGATGACCTTGGCATAACGCGCTACTGCTGCCGCCGCATGCTCCTCTCACACGTAGAGATAATCGATGAGCTGATAAAATTTCATGGTCGAAGAGGAATTAGAGATGAGGAGATGAGATGAATGTCCACCATAATTGAGGAGGTTAGAGCGAGACAGATACTAAACAGCAGAGGAAACCCGACGATAGAGGTTGATGTATATACGATTGACGGGTTCGGAAGGGCATCGGCTCCAAGCGGGGCGAGCACGGGAAGGGCTGAGGCTGTGCCATTCCCGAAGGGCGGAGTGAAGGAAGCCGTAAAGAAGGTCATGGAGACAATAGCCCCCGAGATCGTTGGACTTTACGCGGATGATCAGGAAGAGATCGACATGATCCTCCATGAGATCGATGGAACGGAGAATTTCGAGAATATTGGAGGAAACACCGCTTACGCCGTTTCTTTAGCGGTTGCTGATGCAGCCGCTGACTCTTATGGGCTATCGCTATACCAGTATTTAGGGGGCTCAATGAATAGTTCCCTACCTTACCCGCTGGGGAATGTTATTGGAGGAGGAAAGCATGCCTTCGGAAGGGCAACGGACATTCAAGAGTTCCTTGTCTTGCCTGTCGGTGCAGATTCCTTCTCCGCAGCAGTAGAAGCGAATGCTAGGATTCATGGGAAACTCAAGGGAATCCTCGGAGAGATGGATTCTACATTCACCGGAGGAAAGGGAGATGAGGGGGCATGGGCTCCAAACATATCTAACGATGATGCCTTAGAGGCCCTCTCAAAGGCCTGCAATAAAATCTCGGAGGAGATGGGCTTCGAATGCAGAATGGGCATAGATGTAGCTGCATCCTCTCTCTGGAATCCAGAGAAGGGAGTATATGTTTATGAGAGAGACGGGATTGAACGTGACACTGGAGAACAGATTGAATACATCCTCAGCCTAATCGATAGATACAATCTCATATACGTAGAGGATCCACTCCACGAAGACGACTATGAGGGATTTAAAGAGTTAACCTCAAAGGCTCATGGATGCCTAATATGTGGAGACGATCTATTCGTAACGAATGTTAAGAGATTAGAGAAGGGAATATCAATGAAGTCTGGGAACGCCATAATCATAAAGATGAATCAGGTTGGAACGCTCACTGATACTTGGAGGACTACT
>QMXE01000030.1 GCA_003661975.1 Candidatus Bathyarchaeota archaeon | reverse complement strand
TGATCGTCCACTGAGGGAGCTCAATCACCAAACCCCCTTAGAAGCGGCTGAAACTAAGAATATGGATCGATTGGCTTCAAAGGGTATCTCCGGTCTACTTGACCCTATATCACCTGGGATAGCGCCCGGAAGCGATGCAGCCAACTTATCCATACTTGGCTATGATCCATACAGGTCATGCGCGGGAAGGGGAGCGTTTGAGGCTGCTGGAGCAGGCATCGAACTTAAGCCTGGAGATGTAGCCTTCAGATGTAACTTTGCGACTGTTAATGAGGATTTCGTAATAGTCGATGAGAGAGCGGGTAGAATCCGAGAAGACGCCCTAAAGCTCGCTGACACATTGAAGGATATAAGATTAAAGGAAAACTCGGATATTGAAGTCATATTCCGACATGCTTTTGGCTTCAGGGGAGTGCTTGTTCTCCGCGGTGACCGAATATCCCCTAGTGTAGCTTCGATGATGCCTAAAGCCGGAGATAAAACTGGCATATTTAAACCTTTAGATGCCTCAGTTGAGGCTAAAAGAACCTCAAATGCATTAAATGAGTTTTTTAGAATTTCACATGAACTGCTCAAGAATCACCCTGTTAATAAGAAGCGGAGATCAGAGGGGAAGCCTCCAGCCAATGCCGTGATACCCTGGGGCGCCGGAAAACTTCCTTGTATCAAGCCGTTTCAGGAGAAGTATAAGCTGAAAGCGGCATGCATAGCCGCGGTAAGCCTAATTAAAGGAATCGCCAGGCTAGCTGGCATCAAATCCGTTGACGTTCCTGGAGCTACAGGATATATAGACACTGATACGTTTGCTAAGGCCGATGCTGCCTTAAGAGCGATTAAAACTTGTGATATGGTCATTCTGCATGTTGAAGGCCCGGATGAGGCAAGTCACGAGGGTAATATTGAGGGTAAGATCTCTATTATCGAGAAGATAGATTCTATGGTCGGTAGGATAATCGATAATATTGACCTAGACGAAGTTAGCGTTGTATTACTTGCAGATCATGCAACTTCAATTAGGCACAGGAAGCATACAGGTGACCCCGTTCCAATCGCAATAGCAAGCAGTGAAGTATTAAGAGATGGAGTTCAGCGATATAATGAGAGGGAGGCTTGTAGAGGGGGAATAGGTCGAATTCAAGGGCGACATGTCATGCCGTTAATATTGAACTTAATGGGTAGGCCCGAGGTTCTGGAGGGATGAACTGAATGAATTCGATTTTAAGATTTGCCAGAAGGGAAGTACGTGATCTAAGGCCCTGCATACATGGAGGCGAAGTCTGGGAAGTCACGAGTAGAACGGGTCTAAGAAGGGATGAGATCCTAGACTTTAGTGCAAATGTGAATCCATTGGGTCCTTCTCCACTCGCACTTGAGTCCATCAAAAATAATCTTGACTGTATTCCCTACTATCCCGACTCAGACTGTAACTTACTAAGGGAGGCAATCGCAAAGTACCTCGGCGATGTCAGCAGGGAAAATGTGATTTTAGGTAATGGATCAACGGAGATCATCCATCTATTCGCGGAGGTCTTCATAGAAAGGGGGGATTTAGCACTCATTCCAGTGCCTACATTTGGAGAGTATGAGAAGGCAGTAAGGAAGATGGGAGGCAAACCCAGATATATAAGATTAAGTCGCGATTTCCATATTGATTTGGAATCTTTCCTACGTGAAATGGAAGGGGCGAAGATAATCTTTCTATGCAACCCAAACAATCCTACAAGCACGCTGATATTACATGATAGCCTATTAAGGATCATTGAGAAAGCCTGTGAAGAGGACGCTTTAGTCTTCCTTGATGAGAGCTTTATAGAATTTGTCGATGAGAAGGAACGCTTCTCAATGGTGAGCGAGGTTAAGAATTATCCCAATCTCTTCGTTTTAAGGTCGTTTACGAAGGTCTTCGGATTAGCTGGGCTTAGAGTAGGCTACGGAGTTGCCCACAGCGAGGTTGCCAGCCTCTTATTCAGAGCGAAGGTTCCCTGGAATGTAAATTGCTTGGCACAAGCCGCCGCTATCGCTGCCCTGAATGATGATGAATACTTAAGAAGGACGTGGAGGCTCATTAAGGATGAGAAGGCATTCTTGCTACGTGAATTGAGGAGGATTAAGGGATTCAAGGTCTTCCCTGCCCACGCAAACTTCATCCTCATAAATATTAGAGATTCAGGTTTCACAGCGGCTGAACTGAAGGAGAGATTGCTGAAGTACGGCATACTAATCCGGGACTGTAGCTCCTTCCGAGGGCTCGACGAATATTATATTCGAGTGGCCGTTAGAACAAGACGGGAGAATGAAAAGTTTATAAACTCTCTGAGAGACATCCTAAATTCCTGAAGGAATGGTTAGGCATAATGATTGAAGTCGCTGACAGATCGGTTCCTTCAGGTTATTAAGGGAATAAAGATGCCTTTAATGATTATACCTCCATCCGTCATCGATTCATTACTCGTTTTTTCCATCGCCTATTTTATCGATGCTATTTTCGGAGAGCCGCCTGACAGACTTCACCCAACCGTATGGATGGGTACCGTTATAGCCTATTTAGAACAGAAGATTAAAAGTGAAAATCCAATTATTGAAAGGGCAGGTGGAGTCTTACTGGGCCTACTCGTAATTATGCTCTTTACGGTTCCTATCCACTTCGCGCTTTCCATAATTCACAATTTTATAGGCCGAGTTGTATACATAATCGCCTCTGCCATGCTCTTCAAGATAACTTTCGCAATAAAATGTATGAAACAGTATACTGCTCCCATAGCCGAGGCGCTTAAGAGAGGGGATGAGGCCGAGGCAAGGAAGATTCTGCCTTTCATTGTAAGACGCGATCCAAGCAAGCTTGATAGGCAACATATTATCTCGGCTGCCGTCGAGTCTATAGCCGAGGGAACAGTTGATGGCATAACATCCCCCTTCCTTTACTTTGCCATCTTTGGAGTTGAAGGATCAATCGCCTTTAGAGCAATCAACACGTTAGATTCAATGGTTGGATATAAGGATAAAAGGCACATATACATCGGCTGGTTTTCAGCAAGAATGGATACCGTAGCTAACTATATCACGGCTAGGCTTACAGCAATACTAATGATTTTAGCGGCTTTTCTTCTACACGAAGACTGGCGGGGAGCTTGGAAAATCCTATGGAGAGACAGGAAGAATACTGAGAGCCTAAATGCCGGGTGGCCAATGTCGGCCATGGCCGGAGCGCTGAATGTCCAACTTGAAAAACCTGGCTTCTACATATTGGGGGATGCCGAGGAATCTCTATCACCCGAACACATCATGAGAGCACTACGAGTAATGGAATTGACTGTCATATTATTCAGTATCCTAATAGTCTTTCCAATCTTAATGGTAAAAACGTTATTTTTGAGATGCTGAATCTGGTGAGGGATAAAGGAGTGTGATAAACGTTGGATCTCTCAGTTCCAATTGAGGGTGTTAACGTGGAAGTTAAGAGAAACCTTTTAGTCGTAAGGTCGGAGCGGCCGCTAAAAACTTTGAGCTCAGCAGTTTTCAATGGCGGCTTGAGAGAGGCCAACATAATAGTGAACTGCCAAGTTCCAAAAGATTATGACCATGCGGATCCCCAAGGCTACTTAAGATGTGCTATCAGAAAGGCGGGGTTTCCGCCGGATAGAGCCGTAGGCATGATGACAGCTGTAAACATAAAAAACGCCGCTATAGCAACGAAGCGTCATGGCGATTTAACAGTAAGCTCTATAGTCACGGCTGGGCTTACAAATGCGATCAGAGTTGGAGAGATCATCTTCGATAAGAAGGTTGGAACAATAAACGTGATCTTACTGATAGATAGCGATCTCACCAACGGTTGCATGGTAGATGCCTTAAAAACGGCCATTGAAGCAAAAACCGTGGCGCTTAGGGAGCTGGATGTGAGGAGTTCAGTCTCATTCGAGCCTGCAAGTGGAACCTCCACGGATTCCATAGTGGTGGCATGCACGGGGCGTGGAAGAAAATTCAAGTATGCTGGGACAGCGACGGAGATAGGAGGGCTCATAGGAGCATCCGTCATAGAGGCGGTTAAGGATGCCATTAGAAGACAAGATGGCATAATCTCAAACCGGCCGCTAATTAACCGATTAATGGAGCGTGGAATAACGCTTGAAGACTTAATGGATGCAGCCCTGGAGCTTTTTCAGCCTCATCCTGGCATTGAAACGAGAGAGAAGGCTATGAGGATGCTTAGGAGAGGATTTGAGGAGGCATTATCAGATGTGAATGTAGCGGCTCTAGTGATTTCGGGTCTCAGATTGGAGGAAGATGGTAGATATGGATTAATACCGGGTCTGAAGAGCGAGAATTTTAGAAGGGATCCTCTATTTCTACTGGCCGATGAGATTTTAGGAATGGCCATTGCAAAATACATTGCAGGCACAAGAGGGCTCTTCGAGTTCGTTCGATTCGATAAGATGAAGCCTGGCATACTTAAAAGGCTGGGGCCTGTCCTCGACGATGTCATATGCGGGATAATTGCGGGTGTTTCATCAAACGCGTATAGTGCAGCACTAGAGAAGAAGTAAATCTCAAAGTAGTCCTGCTCATCGCCTGAAAAATTAATTTCACCGCTCCTATGAAATTAGGCTACTTTTGCGAGCTTAAGCCTAAAAAGGATTATATTGCAAGAGAGGGGACAACTTAAAGTCGATAGCCGATCTAAAGCGTTTAATATTGGGCTTTGTTTAAGTTGAGTGGAAAAGATGGGAATTAGCTCAGCAAGATAATGCTAAGTTACCACATCCATAAAATTGATGAAATAAATGTGTGGATAAGGCATATACATAAGAGTAGAGTCAAATATGGTTCTTCAGAAGATAATTTGGGAGGGGTCCGATGAACATATATCATATGAGCTATACCCCCAACTTTTTAGGAGAGAGGATGGTAAAATTATCATTTAGTGCGTGTAATTTTAGGTGTATAGGATGCCTTAGGAAGAAGAGAGAAGGAGATATCTACGCTGACAACGTGGAGTACTTGGAGTGGAACCTAGAAAACATAATTAAGAAGATTAGGGAGATCAAGCCTCAAAGGATATATTTGGGCGGATATGAGCCTACATTAGATCCTGACCTAATAGAAATAGTGAATAAGCTATCTAAGCTAGATGCACATATAGTTCTACTCACGAATGGAAGCCTATTACGTAGAGATTATATTCATGAGCTATTGGAGGCTGGCTTAAGAGAGATCATAGTAAGCGTCAAGGCGTTTGATCCCAAAAAGCACTTATACTATACTGGAAGATCAAATAGGCCAGTTCTAAATGCCATTAAAGAATTATGCAAAGTAGAAGATCCCTACTTCAGATTCCAAGTTGAAACATTATTAATTCCAGAAATTAATGATCCAGAAGATATTGAAAGGTTAGCAATGTTCATATCGAAAATTGATAGATCCGTAAAGCTGTTTATAGAGCCTTGGATACCCGTAGTCAATGAATTCAGAGAACCCTCGAAGGAGGAGCTCATAGAGGCAGTTGCGAGAGCCATGAGGCATCTATACATAGTATCATATCATCCCCTCTACTCGGAGATATTAGAGATGAGGAAGAGCAGAAGAAAAGCGATATTTATAGATGTGCTTCCGAAGGGATGAGTGTTATTGAAACGTAGAGTGCCTTCTATAAGTCTTGCAAGTCCCGTAAAATCGGCTCTCATAATTCTATCTGGCTGTAACTTCGATTGTAGAGGATGCATTACCGTGGCTAGAGAACCCATAGGTAGAGAGTTCTCAGCAGAAGAGACGGTGGAGCTGGTGCTAAAGGCTGGCAGGTACGTGTGGAATAGCTTACCCGAAAAGGTGATAATTGGAGGTGGAGAACCCACTTTAAATCCCAAATATCTATTGAAACTCGTTGCACTACTTAAAAGAATGGATATTAATGATGTTCAGATCAAGACAAATGGATATCTACTTAATAGCTGGCTATTAAAGGAACTGAAACGTTTAGGATTAATCTCATTTGTAGTTGATGTTAAAGCCTTTACTGACGATGTTCATAAGTGGTACACTGGCAAAAGTAATAAGAGGGTTTTAAGGGCTATTAAACTATTGGATGAACATGACCTAAAATTCTACGTAAGGATGACGCTCATTCCGGGAGTAGTCGATATTGAAGAAATCAGAAAAATGTGCATTTTTCTAAGCCATATTGACAAGTCCATCCTCTTCAGGATTTACGGTTTCTCCCCTGAGCACGCCAGAGAGAAGATATCCCGTAGACCATCAAGAAGCGAGCTATTAAGAGCCTATAGAGAGGCACAGCTTTACTTGGATAATGTAAGAGTGGGACCAGATCCGGAGACCTTCAAGTTAGAGTATACTGAATTTAGGGATGATAGCCTCTTGGAGAGATATGCTAAGATCGATGAAGTATCAAAATCATTAAATAGGAATTGGAATATTAAGGGGATTCCCATGAGCCGCATATTGCCATTAAAGGATTAGGAATTGCGAGAACTCGTCCTCATCATTCTAATTTGGAAGATTCACGGAGGCGAGTAAACATGAAACCCCTCAAATAGGATTTGAAGGGAGTGAGGCATTACTGGCTTAATCATAGAAAATTCTTATAAGTCTTTAGCTTGACCGCTCTAAACTAAGGATATACTTTGATATACCTTCATTAAGTGCGGGCTTAAACTTTGAAATATGGAGGATAAGGGCTATTGGAAAATCAGAGGATGTCTTGACAAGAGATAATATAAGAGAGACTTTTGGCGTAGAAGTTCTTATAAATAAGAATTCCGTGACGAACTCTATAGTTCCATTGGGCACAGTATCCTCCGTGAAGAAGCATGAATCTAATGCTCAATAAGGGTGCGTCACGTAGATTCTAAATTGGCATAGCCTTTTTATATGATTTATCAGTAAGTTTCTCTCCTTGCGGTGATGGGTTATGGTTGAGTTTTGGTATCAGCTCCCAGTTACCGCCGAGTTCGATTATATCATGGAGTGCGCATTGAAGGCTGAGGAGCTGGGCTTTGATGGAGTAACGCATGAAGATCACTTTTGGGTCTTGGGTATAGGCTCTGGATGCAGACCTGAATGCTGGACGTTCCTAACGGCAGTCGCGATGAAGACGAACCTAAAGGTAGCCCCGCTGGTCGCTTGTATCCCATACAGATACCCAGTTCTCCTAGCCAAGATCATAACTACCCTAGATAGGCTCTCTAAGGGCAGAGTTATGCTCATATATGGTGCTGGCTGGTGGAAGGAGGAGGCTCAATTCTTCGGATACAAGTGGGAGCCGGGAAAGGTAAGATTTGAGAGGACAATCGAAGCGGTCAAGCTCATCGAGAGGCTATGGACTGAAGATGAGGTTACCTTCGAAGGGAAATATTACACTGTGAGGAACTGCAGGCTTGTTCCAAGGCCATATCAGAAGCCTCGACCGCCGATAATATCCGGTGGGATACGCTTTAGAATGAGGAAGTTCGCGGCTCAGCATGATGATGGATGGATATTCTACGGGGAGGTTTCGGAGGACAGCGTTAAGAAATTCGCTGAGAGAAGAAGGATGATGGATAGATATATTAAAGGAAGAGACTTCAAGTATGGCGTATTCATGCACCTTAGAAAACGTCACACCCTCGAGGAGTTAAGGAGGGTGACTGAGGGATTTATAAATTTAGGTGCTGAGATAATAATATTGCGTCTAGACCCGCATGATGAAAATCTGGAGCGATTAGACGAAGTTGCAGAGATTATAAATGATCTCAGAGGGAAGTATCGTTGAAGCCTATAACATGGGATCTTAAGGGGAAGCTTGCATTGTCAATCTTCCTCGCGCTGAAGAACACATACTTTATGGTGTTGTATGCTACATGAGACTTCGTTCTATTCGTAGGCTTTAGATATCAAAAAAGAAGATTTTCATTTGAAGGTGAGATCATATATGGCGGGCATAAAGAGACAGAAGGAGTGAGATTATGGTCGTGGAGTTCTTTGATGCCCCTATTAGGCGTGTAACCGATGAGCCTAAGTATCACTTCTTCGGATACTATGATAAATCTCCATGGGATATCCGAGACCATTACATTCTCTCACTTCAAACATCATTCGAGGATCATCCTCCCAGACCGGAAGATGAAGCTGCTATTGGCATTCTAGACCCAGAGAATAATTATGCGTTTAAAACTCTGGCTACAACTCATGCTTGGAATTGGCAGCAGGGCTGCATGCTACAGTGGATTCCCAACTCCGAGAACAAGATCATATTTAATGATCGTGAGGGTGGAAAGTATGTCTCGGTAATACTCGATATTGAAAGTGGAGACTCATATAAACTTGAAATGCCGGTCTATGCGCTCAGTCATGATGGCAGTAAAGCCTTAACCCTTAACTTTTCTAGATTGGCTTGGACAAGACCGGGATATGGATATGTTGGTATTCCAGATCCATACTCTGAGGATAAAGCTCCCGATGAAGATGGCATATACATTCTAGACTTGAGAAGCGGCGAGAGCGAGCTGATAATCTCCTTGGGTCAGATGGCTAGGTTTAAGCCGAGATCGGATATGAAGGGCGCGGTTCACTGGTTTAATCATCTACTCTTCAATCAGGATGATGATAGATTCATTTTTCTGCATCGCTGGTCGCATGAGCCTGGAAGAACGTGGAGGACTCGCCTATTCACAGCGGATATCGATGGAGGAGATATCTGCCTACTAGTTGATGGCAGGGCATCGCATTTTGACTGGCGGGACTCTAGGCATGTTTTGGTGTGGGCTTACATGGATGGGATTGGAGAGCGATTCTTCTTGTTTAGAGATAAAAGCGGGGATTTTGAGATAGTGGGGGATGGCATCTTAACTAGAAATGGACATTGCTCATACTCACCCGATCGAAAATGGATACTTACCGATACATATCCAGACGAGAACAATATGCAGAGATTGATGCTTTACAATCCAAGCGAGGACAAGCTCGTAGAGATCGGAAGATTCTATTCAAAGCCGGAGCTCAGAGGTGAAATTAGATGCGATCTACATCCACGCTGGAGCCGAAGGGGAGATAAGATCTGCATAGACTCAACACATGAAGGAACAAGACAAATGTATATTATAGATGTATCAGAGATCGTAGAGACGTAGAAAGCTGCTCTTCATCACCTTTACGCTAACGGTCGGATGGATCTGAGCAGCCCTAAAATCATTCGACTTTAGTTGGGGAAATTTGTTCTATTCCATCTCTATCGTCGCTGGAGGCTTAGGCGTTATGTCATAGTAAACTTCAGAGACATCCCTGCATTCTTCTAATATTTCGTGGGCTGTCTCTTCTAGGCTCTTCCATGGAAGATCCGAGACCTCCGCCGTTAGGAAATCCTTGGTCTCAACAGCTCTTATAACGATTACATATGGCTTGTCTATTCCGCGCTCCGCAATCATGTATAGAACATGTGTGAAATCCCATCTATCTTGTAGGATCGCCCTTTGTAAATCGAGGAGATGCTTAATCTCCCTTTTGATTATGCCTCCATCCTCTCCTGCAGATTTTATGGCTAGTATATCCCCGTATACTCTTGTTTTGCCTCTAATGCCGGTCGCCTTATCCGCGAAGACCTTAATGGAGACCTGATCCGGGCTGATGTTAAGTTTTTCAGCGGCTTTCTTCGCTATTCCATTAACGTCTGAATATGGAGTTTTCTCCTTATTGTCTATTATAGCCGCGAAGTATTGGCTTGGCCTATACTTGGATAGATGCTCCTCTGTTATCTTAGTCGCCATCTTGAGCGTAGCCAGCTTGTCCCGTCTGACCTCTCCTACAGTCCTTATTGAGAGTCCAGGTCCAGGGAAGGGTTGCCTCTCGGCGATACTGGATGGAATCTTCAGGTATCTTGCGACTTCCCTAACCTGCCATTTCAGAAGACTTGCCAGCGGCTCTACAACCTTAAATCCATAGAGTTCCCTCGTGTTTATCCCTATCTGCTCAAGAACGTTATGTTGAGTCTTAATGCCTCCTTTTGTCTCAATCACATCCGCCAATATCGTTCCCTGAACCAGAAATCTGCAATTCTCACGTCTAGCTATCTCGCTTAACACCTCATAAAAGGTTTTTCTGAATGCCCTACGTTTCTCCTCGGCATCCCTCAATCCCTTAAGGGCGCCAAGAAACCTCTCCTGAACACGCTCTATCTTAAGTGGAAGGTTAAGCGGCGGCTTGGAAAGAGCCTCCGCAACCCCCTCGGGTTCTCCCTCCCTCATGAAAGCATCATCTAATATTACGCATATCAGATTCTCTCCTATGGCGATATGGGTTAGTGCGGCGCATGTTGAGCTGTCAACTCCACCGGAAACCGCTATGAGCGCCCTCTCCCCTCCAATGGTCTCCCTTATCTTTTCGATCTGCACCTCAACGAAACGTTCGGGGTCGAATTCTCTCATTTAAACTTCCACCTTCCTAGATACTGGCAGAAACGAGAAATTCTAGATTTATTTTTAAATAAATTTTTTGTTGTGTGAGTTCTTTCCGTCCAAACATCATACTTTTGACATTCATAAACAATTTTACAGGGATATTGTAAAATTGTTGCGGGTATTCTCTATGTGGTGGGCATAAGAGAAGGAGATGCTTAAAGCGGTGACGCTGGAGCGTCGAATTAAACTTTAATGGGAGAGATGTTTGCTTTTCTTTTTGCATCCTCCACTAATAGTGCTTGAAGATATGGATTTAAGTTCTCTTTTGCGCAAGTTCCCTTATTGTCTTGTATGTTTGGAATTCCGGGGCTAGGGCATCGTAGACTCTTGATTTTCCGAAGGATAATATATGGGCGTCTATGCCCATTGTTCCTCCGTGAACTGGATAAACGAAGATTACATCTTTCTCTCTGAAGAACTCATCGGCGATCTTAAGGAACTCTCTCTGCTGCTCCTTTGTTAGTGACTGGCTGAACCTTCCAAGCGGGGTATTTGAGGTTGCAGCCCAATCTATAAATGCGAAGATCGGTATGTCCCCAAATTTCCTCTTGATCGTCTTAAGCTTTTCATTCCACCTTGCCTGGTTAAGTTTCATCTCCATAACCTCTTTGCCCGAGGGTGACATGGTGACGAAGTCAAGATTCAGCGGAGGATAAGGGAAATAGGCGGCATTAGGCCAGCTTCCAACGAGCATCTCTTTTCCCCTGCTCCTTCCATACTCGTGGATCCTCTCTACAATCTTGCATGCCGCCTAATAGCTCTCCTTTACTGCAGGATGCTCGAAGCTGCCGGTCAATCTGTATAGCATGACTGCCCGCTTGAATAGCATGCAATCCATATGGCATCTACTTTTTCTCAGCCCAGCTAAGAAGTAGCTCCTGAAATTGCGGGTTTGTTATGTCTGGGAAGTAGGCCGACACGGCTTCCGGAGTGTAATCTTTAGGATTGAGGTCTCTTGGAACCCAGAGGTGGGTCACAGCGAATCTGCATTGAAGCTCCTCCTTTGACATGTTTATTCCCCACTTTGATGGGTCAAGGGCGAGATTCCAAGTTTCCGGGTACTCGATGACCTCTTTAGTCTTGGGTTCCAGACAATTCTACTCTGGATTATCTGTGCTGGTATCGCTCCGCAGATGATCACATTTGGCATTTCATTCTTTATCTTTGAGATTGTCTCTTCTAGATGTCTGTAGCTGTATCCATGAAGAATGCATCTTTCTCTTTTTTCGGCTGGGAGATCCATGCATTTCTGGGGGCATGGAGACCATCGCCAGAAGGCTCGGAAGATAAAGTCAGCATTAACCTCCTTGAATATGCTATTTCATCCTCAACCGTTCTGCTCATCCATCTTCCATCCCCAATTCTCTCATATAGAATTGCCACTTTAACCTTAGGTAGGCCTTCGGCTCTCCCTCCTTTCCGGAAGACTCTCTTGATCTTTTTGATCTTTAGGATCTCTATTGGCTTCCTCCACATGTAGATCGTGGTTGCATCCTTTCTGAGCTTCGCCTTGAACCATACTCTTAACCCGTCATGCTTATACTTCTCGGGCAGATTTAGTGGCAAATACTTCTTTTCGTCATCTGTTATTATCCCATAGAATCCTCCCTCCAATGGAATGTACCTTATGATTCCCCGAGCCGTAAATACTCCGCTATCCTTAAACCTTGTGAATTCTCCTATTCCAATAGCATCCTCGACGCTTATAGTCTTTCCATTGAGCCTTATCTGTCCGCTCCATTTAATGAATGCTCTACCCCAAGTTCTCTGGCCGTTTGGATCCCACCATGCCCCCCTAACTCTTTTCCAGCCGCTGGGAGGCCAGTACTCGATTACCCTACCCTTCAAGTCGACGCTTCCACATTCAAAATTCCCTTTCAGCTCAAAGCCTGAAGGCTGTAGCTTCTCGCCTATACTCTTCAGGGCGAAGTCGTTGAATACGTAGCTCTCATTATAGATGATGTTTATTCTTCCCTGATGCTGAAACTTGGGGAACCTCACCGGAGTTGGATTTCTCGATGTGCAAAGTGTGATTATGAAGTTTTCATCGAATATTGCGAGGCAGGAGAACTCGAGTACAGAGCCCCTCTTCTGAGGTTCCCTCCTGTACTGGGCATAATATGCAATGTGCGTTGCCCTGTCAAATAGGAAGTATCCTTGAAAGATCTCTTCTTCTCCGCGGGGAATCTTCACTTTACCCTCGAATCTCCCTACTACCCAGAATCCTCCCCAGGCATCTACATCTTTCACTCCGCTATATGCGCCATGAATTATGTAGGGACCCTCCTGTGGGCCCATCCAGAACGGAACGCCTAATGCTTCACCTCTGATCTCAACTTTTAATCCATTCTCGTCCGGAGGTATAATCGCATGGTACCATATCTGATCCTTCTCGTTGTATGATATTATCTCCCTGTAGCCTCTTTGCCCTTTAACTAGAACCGTTGGATATGTATAGCCCTCCATTCCATTCTCATAGTAGTACATTCCCCCTTGAAGACAGGGACATCTGATAGGTACTTCCCGTTTATGCTTATTCTAGGCTTAAATGCTCCTCTGAATGGCAGCCTACCCTGATAGTATAATGTATCGTTGTTGCTGCTCCATCCGATAGCGACGAAGATGAAGCAGCTCTGTTGCCAAGGATGATCTGGAATGTACCTTAAAGTATTGTTTTCTCCCAGCGTATAGGTGATCCCTAGAGGGACGAAGTCTCTTACGGTAGGAATCCTGTCGATGTAGGTGTTTGGCTTTTCAGTTATCCTCCAGAACTTTGGGGTTTCAGAGGAAATATTTGATCTTTCAGCCAATAGAATGATAGCGGATATAATGATAGTGAAGGTAAGCATTACGGCTAGGAGCTTCTTAGCATCGAGTATCATGCTTCCAGGAAAGAAATTTTGAGTAGCCTTAAATAAGGGATGCTGTGGGAAGATCATTTCAAACCTTTCCATTTCATGATGATTCCATCTCAGCAGTTTTACGTGAAACATCTATTCTTTAACGAAAGTTCCAGAGAGAATTGCACCGATAATTTAGAGACTAAAAAGTTTAAGGTAGATTTAACGTTTGATTGATTTATCATGATATTGCCTTTCAGCATTCTTCAATTAAATCGTCAATTTAGATGTTCTTTAAAACAAACGATAATTAGGGCGGATAGGAAAATATGGATATATATCCTATAATCCTGTATATAATTTATTTTCAACAGCATTATATGCTACTACTAAATCTCTTTCTAAGAAATAATGGAGGAAGTGGGATGCCGAGAAGGGTTCTTCAGAATTCCTCTTATTTAAATGCTAAATCAACTACTAGAACGATTACCCGTGTGGAGGACGTAAGCTGTACAAGCGGCATGTGCCCGCTGTGCGTAAGAGAATGTCCTTTTCTGTGTGAAATCTCCCTTTCAGCCTTTAGGGGTAGGGAGGCTTTATATCCGGTGCCTGAGCAGTTCGGAGCCAGCACTGCTAGCGCCCTCAAGGATTATGGTTTAGACTGGTCTCACTTTAATATTCTATCAGCTCTTGTAGGCGCTAAGGGTATAGAGGCCGATTCAGATGTGGCTATATTCCCGAATGTTGATGTGAGAAGCGAAGTTGCAGGGATACCCTTAAAGATTCCAATAGTTATTGGCGCGTATGGATCTACAGAGGTTGCTAGGGTTAATTGGGAAGGATTGGCTGTTGGCGCGGCGCTATCCGGCATCCTCATAACGATAGGAGAGAACGTCTGCGGAATGGATCCTGAAGCCGTGATCACAAATGGAAAGGTAACTTACTCTAAGGAGCTTGAACGTAGAGTTGAGGCTTTTAGGAGATTCTGGGATGGAAAGCACGGCGATATAGCAGTTCAGACAAACGTTGAGGATCAAAGGTTAGGCGTGGATATTTATGCCATATCCAAGCTTGAGGTTGATGTGATCGAGAGGAAGTGGGGGCAGGGAGCTAAGGCTATTGGAGGAGAGGTTAGGATCAGAGATCTAAAAAAGGCTATTATGCTTAAGAAGCGCGGATACATAGTCTACCCGGATCCCGAAGACCCGGCAGTTCAAGAAGCATATAGGGATGGAGTCTTCACATCATTTGAGAGACACAGCCGAGTCGGCATGCCCGTAGAAAGAGACTTTTTAGAAGACATTGATCAGCTGAGGGAGCATGGAGCTAAGCGTGTGACATTGAAGACTGGAGCATATCGGCCTTCCGCCGTGGCATACACTATGAAATTGGCATCAGAGGCTAAGATCGACGCTGTAACCTTTGATGGGGCTGGAGGGGGAACTGGGATGAGTCCCGTTCCCATGATGGACGAGATGGGCACGCCCACAGTCTATCTTGAGGCTCAAGTCCTAAAGTGCGCCGAGATCCTTAAAAGGAAGGGTAGATACGTGCCGGATCTCATAATAGCCGGGGGATTCATAAATGAGACTCAAATATTCAAGGCAATCGCTATGAGCAACTTCGGTGAGGGACCTTACGTTAAGGCAGTATTGATGGGTAGAGCTCCCATAACAGCCGTTATGAAGTCAGAGTATTTCTGCGAACTTGCGGAGAAGGGGAAGCTCCCAAAGGATTTCAGAGGCAGATATGGAGATTCTCCTGATAAATTCTTCGTAGCCACGCCTGAATTGAAGAGGATTTATGGGGAGAGATTTAAGGAGATTCCATGGGGAGCCGTGGGACTATACACTTACCTAACACATAGAATTAAGATTGGATTGCAGCAGCTGATGGCGGGAGCTAGGAAATGGAGACTCGATCTTATAGACAGAAGCGATCTTGCCTCTCTAACTGAAAAGGCGGCTAAGGCTACTGGTATTCCAATGATGGATGAGATAGAACAGGATGCTATGGAGAGGATCCTAGATTAGCACTCTTAGGATCCCATTTACTCTATAATAGAAGCATCTAGCCTATAGAACTAGATTCCACATTGAACGTAAGAAAATTTGAGGAGCGGAGAGATGAAGGCCGTGGCCGTAAGTGCTAAAGGTCACAAGCCTAGGATTAGCTGC
>QMXE01000029.1 GCA_003661975.1 Candidatus Bathyarchaeota archaeon | reverse complement strand
TATACCTCAAGAATTGATAATGCAAAGTTCCTTAAAGAAAGATTCTCGAGTGATAAGTTGGTATTGGAGGCAGTCGATTATCTAACTAAAGCAGCTAATGTATATGGGCGGATAATCAAACTTGCAGGTGATGGCGTCTCATCAGAGGATGAGAAGGAGATAATATCACTCCTGAAAGAAGCGTCGATTTATGAGAGGAGAGCCGGAATACTGATGATAGAGGCTGGAAGCAAATAGAGGAGCATACCTCCCCGTGGAATATGATTCTCTTTCAATTTGTGTATGCCCTCCGATACTTTGCGGTTATGTAATTCTCCTACTGAAGCAGAAGTCCTTCTCGGCTCTTAGAGAATTTAGGCTGTGAGTTAACTTCTTATATCCAAGATTTGAATATTCTGGTGGGATATAGGCTTTGTCGAGTTTCTCCTCAATACCGATAAGATTCGTTGTTGAGGGCGTCGGTGAGGCTAGGGGAGAATTCATAAGATTCTTGGCGCCTAGGACGGTTACTGCTCTTGTCAGGATTCTCCCATTTGAGGGTAGAGCGGCCCTTCTCAATGGCGGAGTCTACTTTCCAGTTCCGACTAATCTCGGAGTTGAGAAGGCTAGGAGGTCAGTTGATTCCGGGCTGATAGCATATTGGCCAATGGCAAGATCCCTCTGCATATTCTATGGGGCTGCAAAGCCTCATACTCCAGTGAATCCAGTTGGGAAGGTTAGGGCTGAAGATCTAAATGTTTTCCGTCAAGTTAAGATGGGGACGAAGATCACTGTTGTGAAGATTTAGTGTTGGGGTTATGCATGTAATATTTCTCCCTTGCCCTTCTTATCCTCTCAAGATGGATCTGATATGCCCTTTCCCGCCACTTCTCCCTCCAGCTCTTCCATCCAGTCTTGACTAGACGCTCCCTCAATTCAGGCCTTTCAGCCACCCACTCGAGCAGTGCATAGAATCTTCTCTTCGCTCTAAGCCTCTCAGGTGGAACTCCAACCTCTATGCACCAGTTTACGTATCCCCTCTCAACCCTCTCCTGAAGTTCACCCTCAACCTTCACTCTTTCAACATGAAATCCCCTATTCCTTAAGTGTCTGCGGATGCTGGATAGTATATATCCAGAACAGACCTTAAAGCATGTCTTTTCATCTGGCTGCATCACGTCGATTATCTCATCTGCTATTCGCACCGCCTCATCCAGATAGGATTTCTTCCCGAAGTTTGGCGGCTGAAACATCGTTACTGGTATTCTACGCTCCATATACTTGTGATCTGGAAGCTTCAGTGCTCCGATGACTACTCCTAAGATCAGATCTCCCCAGCCAGCATCATCTATCAAGATCACCTTGTCATAAATGAACCTGTTTAGTCTCATCTAGCATACAAAACTCCGAGAGCCGCATATTACACACTACTCTGTTCTGTAAATATTAGATTTAGATTTTTTGGCCGGAGCGATGTCTTACTGGCCTGAGGGCTTATAGATCTTCAAGCTTCTCCCGCCTGATACATATGTGATTACGCCTTGCCGGTGGAGATCCTCAAGGAAATCCTTCGCTACGCTTAGGAGTATATTGAATCGTGAAGCCACAGTATATGGAGTTATAACCTTCATGCTCTGCAATTGCTTTATTACATTCTGGTCTCTCGGATCCGGCGGGATGACTCTGGCTGTGGCCGTCCTGGCCTCTCCACTTGTAACCTTCTTTTCTCTCTTTGCGCGCTTAGCCTCCTTCTGAGCCTGCCTAGACAATTGCCTAGCGAGCTGAGTTAATGTCGGCTTCTTCTTCCCACCCATTTCTACTCAAAGAGAAGGAAGATAGAATCAATCTTATATAGTTTTTTGGCTTCTCATTCGCAGCCTACGAAAACTAAAATATGCAAATACGGAAGAATGCTAGATCGTTGGAGGCTTGGATTATGGCTGAGCTGGCTATAAGGGGCGGCAAGCCCCTCGTTCCAGGAGGTTTAAAGCCTAAGTGGCCAATATTCGGGGAGGAGGAGAAGCAGGCATTAATTGAGGTCTTGGAGAGCGGGAAGTGGTGGAGAGGAGCATACGATGATCCCTCTGAATCTAAGGTTGGACAATTCGAGATCGAGTTCTGCAAGTATCTAGGCGTCAAGTATGGAGTTGCCGTTACGAATGGAACGGCCGCTTTGGAGTTGGCTCTTAAGGCCGCTGGAGTTGAGGCTGGAGATGAAGTCATAGTTCCGGCGGTAACATTCATAGCCACGGCAACTGCGGTTCTGGCGGTGAATGCCGTTCCCATATTCGTCGATATTGACCCTGAAACCTATCAGATTGATCCTGAAAAGATAGAGGAGGCCATAACTGATAAGACTAGGGCGATTATACCGGTTCATTACGGCGGATACCCGGCTGACATGGATAGGATAATGGAGATCGCTGAGGATCACGACTTGATGGTCATTGAGGACTGCGCTGAAGCCCATGGATCCGAATGGAAGGGAAGAAAGGTGGGGAGTATAGGCCACCTTGGAGCCTTTAGCTTCCAGATGGGTAAGCCGTTAACTTGCGGTGAGGGAGGATTCGTATCGACGAATGATGAGGAGCTCGCTAAGAAATGCTACTCATACCATAACATCGGGAGGGTGCCTGGCAGGCCATTTTATGAGCATCATGTCCCAGCATGGAACATGAGGATGACGGAGTTTCAAGGCGCTATTCTCCTCTGCCAGCTTAAGAGGCTACCGGAGCAGACTGAGAAGAGATACGTTAATGGGGAGTATATGGCGAGAGAGCTTGAGAAGATAGGTGGCATAAGAGCCCTAAAGAGGGATCCGAGAATCACAAAGAGGGGATATTACTTCTACTTGCTGAGATATAACGAGGAGGAGTTTGGAGGTGTAAGCAGGGATCTATTCATGGAGGCACTGAAGGCCGAGGGCATCCCAGCCCATAAGGCCCACAATCAGCCCCTATATAAGAATCCAGTATTCATGGAGATGCGGTTTGGAAGGACTGGCTGTCCGGTTCGATGCCCACTATACGGAAAGAATATAAACTACGCGGATTTCCACTGTCCAGTCGCTGAGAGAGTCTACGAGAAGGAGATAGTTGCCCTTGGAAAGGACTTTCTGCTTGAGCGTGAAGACGTGGATCTCGTGCTTGAGGCCATAAGAAAGATCAAAGAGAACATAGATGAGCTTAAGGCTTGAAGGCTCTAATCATGAGGCTCTTCGACTGTAATATTAGCTTCGGCAGGCCTATGATTAAGCCTCTTAGATACTCAGAGACAGCTAGGGATCTCCTAAAAGAGATGGACTATTACGGTATAGATGAGGCTATAGTCTATCATGCAAGACAGAAGGATGACTCTCCTGATGTCGGGAATAGGATCCTACTCGAAGAGATCAGAGGCTTCGATAGACTGCATGGGACTCTCGCTATACTTCCACCACAGACGGGAGAGATCACAATTGAGAATCTCATCGAATCCCTCAGAAGTGAGAATGTATGCGCATTTAGGGCCTTTCCATCCGAGCATAGATATCTGATGAGCAGGGTCTCCTTGAAGCCGCTCTATGGCCTGATGGTTGAGAGGAACATACCCCTCTTCATATCGGCTGATGAATCATGCTGTGGAATCTCAAGGTGGCGTCTGATCGAGATGATACTCTCAGAGGCTCCCGATTTAACGCTTATAGTCACTGATCACGGTTGCTGGGGCGAGGATAGATTCTTTAGGCCTCTCATCGAGAAGTATGAGCATCTATACTTGGACATCTCAGGGTATCACATGGACGGCGGAATAAGCGACTTCTGCAGGAAATACGGCGCGGATAGGCTTCTCTTCGGAACGGGATATCCGCATCTAAATCCGGGAGGAACGATCTTGATGCTGATGCACGCCGACATAACGAGCAGGGAACGTGAGATGATAGCATCGGGAAATTTAGAGCGGATCCTCAGGAGGATCAAGGCATGATCAAGTCCAGCCTGCTTAAAGAGTTCATTGAGACCGGAAAGTGCAGGTCATGTCCAGTGATAGATATGCATCAGCACATGGGTCCATTTCAGGGAATATACCTCCCCAACTCATCGGCTGAGGCTATGATAAGAACGATGGATAGGTGCGGCGTTAAGATGGGAGTCTTCTGCTCTCACGCTGCGCTGATAGATCCGGAAGAGAACGTTAAGATGGTTGATGTGATAGAGAAGTATCCTAACAGGTTTAGGGCTTACTGGTGCATAAACCCGAATTACCCGGAGAGAATAGAGGATGATCTCGAGAGATTCTCAAGGATGAGGGGTTTTGTCGGATTCAAGTTCCTATCGGACTACCATAAATATCCGATAACGGGGGCAAATTATAAGCCTGCACTGGAATACGCAGATGAGAATGAACTGCTTATCCTAATGCATACTTGGGGAGGAAGCCCCTATGACTCTCCAGCTCACGTAGAGAAGATTGCAAAGAAATACCATAAAGTTAAGATTCTGATGGGCCACTCTGGTTTTGGGGAGTGGGAGAAGTCTATTCAAGTAGCACGAGACTACCCAAATGTATATCTGGAATTAACAGCAGCAGTTAGAGTTAATGGCCTGATAGAGTTGATGGTGAAGGGCGCGGGATCAGAGAAGATACTCTTCGGAACTGATCTGCCATGGTTTGATCCGCATCATGGAATAGGATGCATACTATACTCCAGAATAACCGATGAGGATCGCCATAATATTCTGCATAGAAACGCGGAGAGAATGCTCCAGCCCTTCCTGTAACTGTTGTTCCAATCCTAATCGATATTCACGGTTACGTCCTCAGCGGCAAGGTTAAACTTGATCATGTAATCGTATCCATCGATCCTTCCTTTTAGACTGATGCTCTCATCTGTGCATTTGCTTATCTCAGCAGTCCACTTCCTACTATAGCTCGGGGATGATGGATGAGTATACATTGCGATCACAAATTGATATTTCGACTTTTTATGGAGGGGTGAGATGCTGAGATACCTGTTTATATGCCTAACTCTCCCCACCTCAGCATTATAGATGCTTACTCTCTCAACTTTTCCTATCACCAGATCATCTGTCTCCGCAGGCTTTAGTGGCAGAACATCGAGGCTTGCAGTATCATTTATTACTCTTAATTCATCATTCAACTCAACAAGCCTTCCGGAGTAATGCAGAAGCCACTCAAATCTCCTTTCACGACTCGACCTCAAATCATCAACTATGACGATCAAGTTCGGTTTCAGGAAGACCAGGAACCTAACGAATCTGTCAAGTAACTCTCCGTATGCCCTATGCCCCTCAGAGACGAGATAATCGTAACATTTAGATGTGGAGAACCTAACTATTCTGCCGTAATATTGACTTCCGTATCTCTGCCCCTCCCCATCAACGAGTATAGTATTATGTCCCAATGTAGAGTTCGCATCGAAGTCCCAGCGTGGACCCCAAGTCCAGAAGAATCCAGAGGCATGAGCGTATGACCATAATCCGAGATCCTCAACGAGTCTCCTGCCATAAGCGCAGATAATGAATGAGTTTATATCTAATTGTGGATGATGAGTCGCCGTGGATCCGCTCTTAAATCCAACGAATGTATCCCTCCGGCTCCATCCGCTCCTCAATACCGCGACATCTATGCCCTTGAAATGCATTGACGGATTCAGATTTAATGGAGCCCTAGATTTAAGGCTTGGATCATAATATAGGAGTTCGAGGATCCTTCCCTGCATATTTCTCTCCGCACACCACTGCCAGTATGGATTTCTATACTCCCTTGCAAGCCGGGCCATCAGCCAAGCATTCGGAGGTTCATATCTGCAGTCTGAAAAGTTGAATGAGCCTCCATCAGGAGTTTCGCAGTATAGGCCAAAGTTGCCAGTTACCCTAAGATAGGGATGGGCGAAGAGATTTACCATTCCATCTGAGGCTCTCTTTATTATATCAGCGAAATGAACGGCTCTTCCAATGCCGTATCCCCAGTATCCTATTCCCTCACTCCAACCGCCGTCGATTCCCCCACAATCTAAAACGGATATGACGCCGCTTAAGGCCTCTTCGATGCATGTCTTTGCATCCTCGAGATTCTCAGCCAGGGCGCATGCGGCTGAGCCGACATCACCGCAGATCACGCTTCTCCAGTTTGAGCTCGCCTGCTCCGGCTTAATCCACCACTCTGAACGGTTCCTCACGGCGTATAAGAAAGGCTTTATGGCTCGGCTATCTATTGCATTCTCGATAGCCCTTCTCTCTGATTGGCTGAGATAGTCGTAAAGGCAGTCGTATGCTACTGCAAAGCTGAATGAAACCTCCGCAGCCGCAAGATCGATCATTCTTGAACTTGCCGGGGGATACCTGTGCTCATGCAGTATCCAGCTATCGAACTCCATGAAGCGCTGAATTATCCACCTGATCTTCTCCGCGTATCTTTCATCATCAGTTAATACGTAGACTACGCAGAGATCAATCATGAAATTCTTCGCGGCATTATAGAGGTCATCAAAGCACGATAGTCTCTCGATGGGAGATTTGAGAAATCCGTCGCATCTATTCATTAGCCTGTCATAGATCCACTTGCATTTCTCAGCCTTAGCCTTCAACCCGGGAATTTCATCTCTGGTAAAGTATATTCTTGGATGATCACTCCGGGCTGAAATTCTCCATTCACGGCATGCCCTTAGAATCTCCGACTGCTCAGACATGGCTCTCAAACCGTATTGCTTCATTCCTTCTCTATAAGAGAGACTATGGCCTTCTTAAGTCTTTCAGCCCCCATCAGAAAAGCGTTCATTTCTTCATCGCTTAATCTCCACTCCACAATCCTCTTTATGCCACTGCGGTTGAGCTCGACTGGAACTCCTATGCTTAGATCCTTAAGGCCATACTCTCCATCCAGTATGGCTGAGCAGACAGCCTTACAACCTGAGTTCTCAAGTATCATCTGGATCATATTTGCCGTGTTGCTTGCCGGGGCATAGATCGTCCCGCCCTTCTTTGAGATAACATTTAATGCCGACTGCTTGATCTCCTCACTTAATCTCTCACGTTCATCTCGGCTGAATTCTATGCTTCTGCCCTTAACCTTAACTCTGCTGAAGACTGGAACCTGATGCTCCCCATGCTCGCCTATAACGTATGCCTCAACATCTAATACTGGAACGCCTAACCCCCTACTTATCGCCCTTCTGAATCTAGCTGAGTCCAGCATTCCAGCGCTTCCAATAACCTTTCTCCTATCGAAGCCGGTTAATCTCCACATCACATAATTCATAACATCTACTGGATTTGTTAATGTTACAATTATCGGCTCTCCACCAATCTTCTTCAGCTTCGAAGCTACAGACTTAATTATCTCAAAGTTCACCCTCAGAAGTTCCATCCTCGACTTCATCTCAGGCGTTCTAGGCTTCCCAGCCGTGACGACGATTATATCTGAGCCCTCAGCATCCCCATAGTCTCCGGCGTATACCTCCAGATTACTCCGAAAGGCCATTGCCTGAGATATATCCTCAGCGTTGCCCTCAGCTAGATCACGGTAAATATCTATCAGAACAAGCCTATCTGCTAATTTCCTCGATGCCAACTCATAGGCTATGCAGGAACCTAAACTTCCAACGCCAATGACAGTTATCTTTCTCATGATAAGATACTTTGATTGCTCCCCATGTTAAAAGGCTTTACGTCCAGAGGAAGATCCAACTGATAGGCAGATCTCGCATGGAAGATACGGAGCATTGCTGGAACTCTATTCGCTGCTTAGGCAGTGTATCCTTTAGCATTCTCATCTCGAGTATTGCATCGTTGCGGATTGAAGTCGGATGAAACATTCAAAGATGGTCATACCTCTGACGTAAGGATGCCCCTTTTAGGTGGAGGAGAGTCAGTTAATCTTGTTTATGGCCAATCTTTGCTGCTCATCTCCAAGACGACAACGTTATCCACTGGATCGACTGGCCTCCGATCCAGATGTAGCCTAACCTCTGTTCCATCCTGCTCAAATCTTAACTCTCCATCGGACTGGTCGGCTAAGAGATAAGCCCTGCTAACCCTATTCTTCACTCCCGTCAACCTTAGCTCTCCATCCCATGGCCACGCAAGTATGTGAACGTATAGTCTGCCTGGCTTAGCTGTGAATCTGTAGGGCTCGTCTGGCCTAGTATCGATTGGGCTTGCCTTAGCGCCGTATATGCTTTCACCGTTTCTTCTCAGCCATGCTCCTACCTCCCTTAGGTTCCTCACAGATGGCTCAGGTATCACTCCTTCAGCTGTTGGGCCTACATTGAGCAGGTAATTTCCGCCCTTACTAACGATCTCGACGAGCTTCTGTATTATCACACCTGGGGACTTCCAGTTGTGATCGTAACTCTTGAATCCCCATGTATCATTTATTGTTGCAGGTGTCTCCCAGTACCCCATGACTCCACGTTCAGGTATCTCATTATCTCCCATCTCAATGTAATCTCCTATACCCGCATCCCATCTGCCAGGATCCACCCTTCCATTCACTATTGCTTCAGGCTGAAACTTATGAACCCAATCCCTTAGATCCCTCGCTATCTCAGGAGTTGGAGAGTATATGTCAAACCATACGATGGCTATAGGACCGTAATTCGTTAGTAGCTCTCGAAGCTGAGGCTTAACATAATCCTCCAAGTATCTCATGAAGTTCTTCTTGTTTGGGTCGTAATCCCAATTGTTTCCAGCTCCGTTGGGATGATGCCAATCCAGGAGCTGCGAGTAGTAGAATCCAAACTTTATACCTTCACGCTCACATGCCTCAGCGAGCTCCTTCATTGGGTCGCGCTTGAAGGGCGTTGCATCGACGATATTATAATCTGTCAGTTCCGTATGGAACATGCAGAATCCATCGTGATGCTTCGCCGTTATGACCATATATCTCATTCCAGCATCCCTTGCAATCCCAACCCACTCATCAGCATTGAACTTTACCGGATTGAAGTGCTTGGCGAGATGCTCATACTCTCTCACTGGAATCCTCGCGTTATATTGGATCCATTCGCCCAATCCGGGAATCAGCCTTCCCTTCCATATTCCTGCTGGTATCGAGTATAGCCCCCAATGTATAAACATGCCGAATTTGGCTTCACGCCACCAAGCCATCCTCTTCTCGCGTTCCTCCTCAAAAACCTCCAATCCTGAACCTCCAATCGATTAAGCCAGAATACTCTCTGTCACTACTTATTTAAGACTTGCAACCGAGTTTTTTCACTAAAGATTTATTGGGGAATGCTAGATTATCTGAGTGGTGATAACCTGTGCCTAAGAGGATAAAGATTAGTAGCGAGAGGATCGGGGAGGTAATCGCGGATCTGCTTGAGGATGAAGCTCCTAAGACCGTTAAGGCGATATGGGAGATCCTCCCCTTAGAGGCTAATGCTAACACATGGGGCGATGAAATCTACTTCTCAATTCCAGTTAGGCTAGAGAAGGAGAACTCGCATGAGACAGTTGAGCTCGGAGATATTGGATATTGGCCTCCGGGACAGGGATTCTGCATATTCTTCGGTCCAACGCCTATAAGCCGAGGGGATGAGATTAGACCAGCCGATCCAGTTAATGTATTCGGTAAGGTAAGGGGAGATCCGAGGATCTTCAAGAGGGTTAGGAGTGGAGATAAAATAAGGATCGAGAGGCTTGAAGATTAATTCGGCTCATAATTCCGTCTAGAATCACAAGACGTTCCTAGACGCTCCAAGCAAAATCATTCAAAAGGTTCAAAAGGCAGAGTCTCATATAGGAGTTATTAGAGGGATAAGCTTGGCCATTGAGCGTCTTTCTATTGGCATTCCAGAGCTCGATAGGATGCTTGCAGGAGGCATTCCACGCGGATTTACAGTCGCTGTTACTGGTGAGCCTGGAACGGGAAAGACGATTCTCTGCATACACTTCATCGCTCAGGGCATCAAGGATGGGGATAGATGCGTCTATGTGACGACTGAGGAGAGTAGGGAATCTATAATCCTTCAGGCCAGCCAGTTTGGCTTCAGCTTCACCAAGAGCATCGAAGAGAATAACTTGATCATCATAGATGCCCTTATGGGATTGAAGGATCAATGGTCTCTTCAGAGCTTGGATGTTGAGGAGCTTGTGAATAAGGTTATTCAGGCTAAGAAGACGCTTGGTTATGGGAGGGCGAGGCTCGTAATAGATTCTCTCTCGGCATTCTGGCTTGATAAACCAGCGATGTCTAGGAGGCACTCATACTTCGTCAAGAAGGTCCTTTATAAGTGGGGCTTCACGACGATTGTTACTTCCCAATATGCAATTACGACCTCTGAGGCTTTCGGTTGGGGAGTCGAGCACATAGCCGATGGAATTATCCGATTTAGGAGATCAGTTCGATCAGGAGTTTTGAAGAGATACATTCTGATCGAGAAGATGAGGCAGACACCGCATAGTCTGAAAATGTATGAGATCGAGATAGTTGATGGTAAGGGAATAGTGATTAAGGGCGCCGTTGATATGCGGAGGGAAGATGTGGCTCTTCCAAAGCAGGTAATGGATAGGATTAGGTTGGCAGCTCAGAAGAGGGAAGCTGAGATACCTTGAGTCTCGCTGAGAGGCACTATTCACGCCCTGATGTTCAGGATGAGATTATAGACTTCTGTAGGGGACGCTGGGTTGCAGTCCATTATAGGGGCTTAGGGGGAGACATGATCTTTAGGCGATATATGCATGGAAGGCCATTGAGGATCGATACTGCCATTTCATTCTCTGAGATTCTGAAGTTGAACGGCTACTCCCTGAGGTCGATCTATGCATCCGCGAATGTCTATTGGAGGATTAAAGGCATAGAGGACGTATATGACCTATCAAACATACGCCTCTGCAGTCCAGTATGGGATATCGACGGCGAACTCGAGAATTGGAGGTTAACTTTAAGGGTTGCCGAGGAGATAGTTTCATTCCTGAATGATATGGGAGTTGAGGAGTCTCTCTTCCTCAAATGGTCTGGGAATGGCTGTCACGTTCACATACATGAGGGTGCATTCTCAGATGGGCTTTTAAGGAAGCATCATCCCCTAGACTTGGCCTATGCAATAGTCGAGTTCGTAAATTCGAGACTTCATAATCGGCTTTTAGAGATCCTTGTTAAGGGGAGAATCAAGATCGAGAATAGGGTTGATCCGGCTAGGGTCTTCACATGCCCCCTAAGCCTCCATAGAGAATTGGATGTCGTATGCGTCTGCTTTAGGCAGAATGAGATCTCAAAGTTTAATCCGGAATGGATAGAGCCTCCCGGCTTCCATCATGATCCATCATGGCGTGATCATGTTAGGGGAGAGGCTGATGATCTCGCAGTTGAGGCATTGAATGCTATCGGCGGATATCCACTGAAGAGGAGGCGGAGAAGAAGGAAGACTATTCCGCTTGATAAGCAGATAATAAAGTGGCTTCGGAAGGATTAATACCTAAATCTAACCGTGCATTATTTTTATAGCGTCTGTCCCCGGAGAAGTGCATGATGAGCGGGGATTATCTCGTCCCGAATGATCTTGGAGATAAGGATGTTATAGGCTTAAACTCGATGAGGATTAGGCTCATATTCTTCGATTCTCTTGGAGCGAAGTGCAGCTCCGTGCTCGTCGAGACGCCTGACGTCTCAATACTGATCGATCCAGGAGCGGCTGGCCTGCAGCCCGGCTTCCCCCTTCCATTAGAGGATAAGGCCCTCCTGAGAGAGAGGGCATTTGAGCGTATACTCCATTATGGAGTCTCATCCGACGTTGTGGTCATAACCCATTATCATTATGATCATCATATCCATCCAAGCAGATTGGAGGGCATGATCGATATCTTCAGGGATAAGACTCTACTCATTAAGGATCCAAATCAGTGGATAAATGGCTCGCAGAGATTGAGGGCCCTAAAGTTTCTCAGCGGCATATACGAGCTGCTTGGAGGGGAGGGCTCAGTCAAAGATCTGATGGAGGATTCAAAATTTAGGATGAGCAGTGACCCATTTAATGATCATCCGCGGACATCAGCCCTATGGCTTGAGGCTGAGGGGAAGAAGCGCATGGTCCTCGAGGCTAAGAAAAGGTGGTTCAGCAGGATTGTTGAGGCTTGGCGGGTGAAGAAGTGGATTAGGCCATTTCAAACCGATCACGTTAAGGTTGTATTTGCGGATGGGAGGGAATTCAGGTTTGGAGATACAATCATAAGGTTCTCTAATCCATTATTTCATGGGCAATTCCTCGATAATGTAGGATGGGTTATAGGATTAATGATCGAGCATGGAAAGGATAGATTTCTCTTCACGTCTGATCTGCAGGGACCCATAATAGAGGAGTATGCTGAGTGGATAGTTGATTCTAAGCCTGATGTGATAGTCGCCGATGGCCCTCCATTATACACTTATGGATTTATGATTGGAAGGGAGGATGTTGAGTGGGCTGCTAAGAACATGAGGCTCATAATCCGGGATGCAAGGCCAACGGAGATAATATGGGATCATCACATGTGTAGGGGTCTGTTTAGGGATAGGCTGGGGGACGTCTATGAGTGTGCTGAGAGGATGAGTGTTAAGCTATGCACTGCAGCCGAGCATATTGGCCGTAAGCCTCTAATAGAGCATGTTGCCTCGTATAAGTAGTTGTAGGCAGCGGGGATACCCCTATGCCTTCAATCTTCATCTTCGGCTTATTCCCAGAGGATTCAGGGAAGACGGTGTTCTCATCGGCTCTTGCAAGGGGATTCGTTAGCAGGGGAATTAAGACATGCGTGTTTAAGCCTCGATCAGGCCATAGCCTCTGGCATCAGTATGATGCCTTTCTCAAATGCAGGGAGGCTGGGAGGCTCTTCTGTGAGGATATAATGAAGCTGAGGAAGGCGTGTAGAAGCCGCATGCCATTTGAGGTTCTAAATCCAATAGATGCTCTGATGGCTCCATTGAATGCCGGCAGATTCATCAAGCATAAAACTGTTGATCAGCTCTACCTATTTGAAGAGGATGTCTTTCTACACCTCGTGGCTGAGAGATACACAATATGCAGGAATGATGAGCTCAAAAACATATTATGCATCAATAGGAGAATTGAGGAGTCTAATATTGCATTGAACGATCCCGAGTATCTTAAGGGCTTGAAGAGGAGGGCTGATAAGATAATATATCTGCATAACCCTGAAGATTGGAGTAGGACATTCGAAGAGTATAGTTCTGAGGCTATAATGAGCTGTTATGGGAGGATCTCGGAGAAGTATAGCCACATAATCGTTGAGGGATATAATGATGCAGTATGTCCAGGAGGCGAGTTAAGATACGACCTCGTAGTGGGAGTTGCCCCTGGAGCCGCGATATTCTATGATGCCGAAGAATTCCATAAGGTCATAGAGATCCATAAGTCTCTTGGTAAGAATCCGACAGCTCTTAGAGCAAAGGATATAATTAAATATTTGAGGGGGAGGATCATGCCGATCCCACCCCTCCCATCATCACACCTTAAAGATTATGATCTCCTAAGCAGAGATCTAGGTCACCTCGTTGATCTCGCGTTAAAGTCTGTTGGAGATTGACGCTACGGAACCTCCGAGCCACATATGCTCATCACAAGCCTTCCATGCTTCACTCCTTTACAACTTAGGATCTCATCGGCTAACTCCCTAATCTCACCTGGATATCCCCTAACAGCCAAAATCTCCATACAGTTCCTCTCATCAACGTGTATATGCATCGTTGAGATCACATTCTTATGGTGGTGATGCTGTATCTCAAGAAGCCTCTCAGCCAATCCTCTAACCCCATGATCATAAAGGACGACCAGTGACCCCATAACCTCCCTATCAGCCCTCTCCCAAGCCCTCTCAACAATGAAATTCACTATCAAATCCCTAACAGCCTTAGAACGATTCCTATAATGCCTCTCCCTAATAGCCTCATCGAACCTCGCAAGCAAATCCCCATCGATCGAGACACTAAATCTAACAACGCCGCCCATAACAAAACACCAAAAATATAAATCAAACACCAAAATATAAAACAGTCAGAAAGAAACGAAAATCTCATATCCAAGAATAAAGAGACCATAAGTAGAGGGGTCGTCGGCTAGCTTGGTCTAGGCTCCGAGACTTGGGCTCTCGGGACCCCGGTTCAAATCCGGGCGACCCCACCACTTCCAGAATAATATCTATTTAATTTCACGTTGATGAAAATGACGCCAATCTTGTTGTATTCCCTTTTTCAGAATATGAATTCGGTAGCATGGTTTTACTGAGTAAGATCCCTCATATGATTTGGCAACAAATTCTTTAGTATCCATTTTAAGTGTTGCAAATATATGGAGCAACTGTCTTTTTAATGTGGGATTTGCTGTTTTTATCTCTACAAGATATACGGTTTCATGCTCCGCTTATTAAAGAAAATATAACTATCGCTATCTATCATACCGGAAATAAAACCTAATTTGAAATAGTAGCTTCAATTTTCGATATCAACAAGCACTTTTCTGTGGGGTTGCCCCTTTACCTGTCTGAGGTTTCTTACATATTTGCTAAATATTCCACAAATGATTTTGAAGATACTTTAATGATGAGTTTTTTCACTTAGTCTTGCCGTCTTTTTACCTGCTTTATTAAAGATGAATTGTAAATAGTCAGCAATATCTTGATCTCGCTGCTTATCTAAGATGAATTTTACGGCGAATCTTTGACGGTTCTCATTTTTATCAATCCACCTGTTAATGTATCCATCTCCAACAAACATTCCCACAAGATAGCCTTGCTCCTTTTCAGTAAGCATTTTAATGTTAAATCTAGTCATTTTTCTGCAATAGTGCTTTGCATAATAATAAACTGTTGTTTTCGCTACACCAAGTTGCATCGCAATTTGCCTAAGCGAAGCCTCTGTCTTAGCAAGTTTATGAATCTCTCCGATTTGTTCACATGTAAGTCTTGAGTAACGTCGCTTTTGATAAGGGCCCGATGAACGTAGCGACAAAGTGATTGTCTCCTCATATAGTAATACTTATTTATGTTTTATGAGCTCTGGCTTGCCGTTTTATCATGGATTGAATAGACCGTCTATCGTAAGTGATTTCTTAGAGAGCTGATAGAGGTGAGAAGGTAGGATATCGATGAGGAGTCTGTTTGGACTACATAAAAATGGCTTTGTTGATGCCGAGGGAATCTATTTTCAGCTCTTATATTTTTGGGCGTATTCCTTGAAGCCTAATATTTGCAGTCTTGGATTTATTGAGTGTATGTATTCTAGGAGATTGTGTGGCGGCTTTAGTAAGAGAGTGTCTTCCGTCAGTAGTATATCGGCCTGCATGGTGGCTGTTGCCAGCACGATGCAATCTATGAAGTCGCTAATGAATCTTCTGGAAGTAGCTGCTATCCTAATGAGGTCTCCATCAAATATGCTTATCATGATGAGAGATTTCGAGTAAATGACTGCTAGGAGGCCCTTTATGGGGCGGTCTAGGCTTAGTTCTCCACTTGAAGCAAGTTTAGCGGCCTTAGCAATGCACTCGAAGATTGATATCTCGCTTATCAAGAGTTTATGCCCTTCATCGAGCAACTTGACGATTATATCATCTGGGATGTTCTTGAGTCCTATGCCGAATATGGGCAGTAGATAGCTACTATCCAAGCATATCCTCAAGATTCCAGCC
>QMXE01000028.1 GCA_003661975.1 Candidatus Bathyarchaeota archaeon | reverse complement strand
GACATGAAGAGATTAGGGGTTAAGGATGGAGATCATGTTAAGGTAACCACGAGATTTGGCTCCGTAGTTCTAATAGCAAAGAGTTTAAAAAGGATAGGATCGTCTGGCATAGCATTCATTCCCTATGGATTATGGGCAAATCAAGTGATGGGATCAGAAACTGATGGAACTGGAATGCCACTATTAAAGGGGGTTCCGGCCGAGGTAGAGCCGACGAAAGAGCGTGTTTCAACAATTGAGGATCTTGTTAAGTCAGTCATGCATCGATGAGGTAGATTCATCATGAAAAGGATAGTCTCGAAGGTTGTATGTCCAGTATGCGGGTGTTGCTGCGATGATATTGAATTAGTCATAGAAGACGGCGTTATAGTCGAAGCAAGAAATGCATGTGCGATGGGAGCCGCGAAATTCGAGAATTATAATCTCCATAGAAACTTGAATGCGTATGTCAGGAAAAATGGGAGGTTAGTTAAGGTCTCAGTTGATGAGGCAATTAGGAGAAGCGCTGAAATACTCGCAGATGCATCCTACCCCATCCTTTATGGATGGAGCTCCACGAGCTGCGAGGCAATCAAGGCTGGCCTAGAACTTGCGGATGAGATCGGAGGAGTAATAGATAATACCTCAACTGTCTGTCATGGACCGTCAATACTTGCAATGCAGGATGTGGGACTTGTCGGTTCAACTCTCGGACAATTCCGTCATAGAGCAGATCTCATAATCTATTGGGGAAGTAATCCTTGGAGTTCCCATCCACGCCACATGGAGCGATATACGGCTCTCTCAGAGGGGAGATTCCAAAGGAGCATATGGAGGAGAATAGTCGTTCGGATTAAGGCTGAATCTCTCAGAAAGAGTCTAATGCGAGTGGCAAGCCTACTCCTGCATCGCAGAGACTTGATGATGTTATCAGAGGCTGAGAAGAGCCTTGAGGGACTTCCGCCAGATGAGAGGAAATTAATAGTCGTGGATGTGCGTAGGACTAGAACCGCTGACTTAGCCGATTACTTCATTCAGGTCAAGCCTGGAGGGGACTATGAGGTTCTGCAGGCTCTCAGGGCGATAATTCGCGATGAAGAACTTGACGTCGATGAGGTCTCAGGTGTGCCAGTTGAGGTCTTAGAGAAGATGGCTGATGAGATGATCAACTGTAGGTTAGGAGTGCTCTTCTTCGGCTTAGGATTGACCATGAGTAGGGGTAAGCTGCGTAATGTAGAAGCGGCGATAAAGCTGGTTCAAGACCTGAATGAACGCACGAAGTTTCTTATTCTGCCTATGAGGGGACACTTCAATGTTACGGGTGCGAATACGGTCTTTACCTGGCAGACTGGATATCCATACGCCGTAGATTTCTCTCATGGATATCCAAGATATAATCCCGGAGAGACATCTGCAGTAGATATCCTGAGAAGGAAGGATGCTGACGCGGCTCTTATAGTGGCATCTGATCCCGTCTCCAACTTTCCAAGAGAGGCAGTTAGAAACCTGGCGGATATACCGCTCATAGTGATTGATCCGCATTTATCTCCGACTGCGATGATCGCTGATGTTGTTATACCCTCGGCCTTCGCTGGGATAGAGGTTGATGGAACCGTCTATCGTATGGATCATGTCCCTCTCCCCCTCAAGAAGGTTGTCGATCCTCCAGCAGGATGTCTAAGCGATGAGGAGATACTCAAGAGAATATTAAGCGAGGTCAGAAGGTTGAAGAAAGGCGCGGATTAATCGTTCCGTTGCGTTTAAGTATAAGAAATTTTATGATTTATGGTTTGGGAGGTGCATGAAACTCGAGAGGGTCCTTGTAACCTCAGCGTGGCCATACATCCAGCATATCCTACACTTAGGTAATCTCCTACCTATACTGTCAGCTGATGTTATGGCTAGGTATTATCGCCTAAAAGGCTATGATGTTCTCTTCGTCAGTGGATCGGATGTTCACGGCACTCCAATCGAGGTTGAGGCTGTAAGGCAGGGCATATCACCGAAGGAATTAACCGAGAAAAACCATGAGCGGGTAGTGGATCTCTTCAAGAAATGGATGATCTCATTTGATAATTACACGACTACTGAGAGTCCAGTTCATAAGGAGTTCGTGATGAACTTCCATCGGAAAGTCGCCGAGAACGGTTATGTATTCTCGCAGGAGAGTGAGCTTCCATACTGCCCAAAATGCAAGCGTTTCTTACCGGATAGATTCGTCGAGGGTGAATGTCCCTACTGCGGATATAAAGGGGCAAGGGGGGACCAGTGTGAGCAGTGCGGTAGGCTCTTGGATCCCACAAAGCTGATAAATGCGCATTGCTCGATCTGCGGCTCTCAACCCCTCTTCCGTAAGACTCTCCACTGGTATTTTGATCTGCCAAAATTTGCGGATCAATTGAGAGAATACATAGCCAATAATAAGCAGTTTCCAGATAACGCTAGAAATTTCAGTTTGAAATTTATTGAGGAAGGCCTTAAGCCTAGACCCATGACCAGAGATAGTGATTGGGGAATCCCAGCTCCGTTTCCAGGGGCTGAGGGAAAGACCCTCTACGTATGGTTCGAGAATGTTCTGGGGTATATCTCGGCGACAATAGAGTATTTTAAGCGTCATGGAGATCCAGATGGATGGCGGAGATTCTGGTTTGATAAGGATGCGAAGATCCTATGTTTCATAGGAAAGGATAATATTCCATTCCATACAATAATATTCCCCGCTCTACTCCTAGCTACACATGAGGACTATAATCTACCATGGAATGTAAGCACAAATGAATGGCTGAATTTTGAGGGTCAGAAATCATCTAAGAGCCGGAAGATCGGAATATGGATAGACGAAGCCCTAAAAATGTTCCCCGCGGATTACTGGAGATACACATTAATGGCTAATAGACCTGAGACGAGCGATACAAATTTCACATGGAAGATCTTTCTGGAAAAAGTAAATTCAGACCTGAATGATACGCTTGGAAACTTCATCCATCGAACATTAACATTCATAAATAACTATTTTGATGGTGAAGTGCCTAAGCCGGGGAGGCTCGATAAGATCGACAGGGAGATGCTCAATGCCATAAATGAATACTTCAGAAGGGTTGATGGGTGCCTCAGCGGATTCCACATACAGGCGGCGACGAAAAACGTTATTGATTTGGCTCGGGAGGGAAACAGATACCTTAATGAGAAGAAACCGTGGAAGACAATTAAGTTGGATCCGCAGTCAGCGGCTACTACGCTTTATGTCTCAGTCCAAATAGTTAAGGCATTATCGGTTCTGCTTGAGCCTTTCATTCCCTCAACAGCCCGGAAGATCCGTGAATTTCTGAATCTACCCGGGAAGATGCAGTGGGAAGACGCTATTGTCCCATTAGAGGAAGGGCATAAAATAGGTAAGGCCAAGCCGCTCTTCGAGAAGATAAATCTCTCAGAGGAGGAGTTGCAGGAGATGCTTGAGGAGATAAGGGCGTTGGAGGAGAAGGTTTCATTTGAGGAGTTCTCGAGGATCGATATGCGCGTTGGAAGGATCATAGGCGTGGAGAGAATTCCAAGATCAAAGAATCTTTTGAAATTGACCATCGATGTAGGCATGGCAGATCCTAAGGTTGCGGTTGCGGGAATATCAAAGTATTACAGGCCTGAAGAACTCTTGAATCGGCATATAATCGTTGTTGCAAATCTGAAGCCTAAAAAGATATTTGGGATAGAATCCGAAGTTATGATCTTAGCCGCCCAACATGACGATGAGATTGCCCTAATACAGCCAGAAAAACCAATAAGGCCGGGAAGTAGGGTCAGATAGAAAGCAATTCATTTGGTTTAACGGTAACTCGGAGGGAAGGGCATTATAGCTCGTATAGGTTTAGGCCCAAATCAACTGTTTTCTCTGTTTCCTCTCCGGAATCAAGCTGATATATATCTGGAGTTGTTGATGCGTATCCGCTCAGGAGATATTGTGAGCGGACGCCAGTCAATACTAAGGTAACTCTCAACTTACCTTTCATCTCTGGATTCACTCTCGCCCCCCAAATTACCAGTGCATCATCGCTCATCATCTGCGAAACTATCTCGCCAACTCTATTCGCCTCGTCGATCGTCATCCTCTCATCTCCCGCAACGTGTATCAGCGCTCCCTTTGCACCTGCATAATCAACGTCTAGTAGGGGCATTCTAAGGGCTTTGCGAACAGCGTCCTCAGCTCTGTTTGGAGCGTTTGATTCGCCTACACCTGCAACTGCAACTCCTCCTCTCTTAATTATCGTTTTGAAGTCGGCGAAGTCCAAGTTGATTAGACTTGGAGCCGCTATGATCTCTGTGATTCCGCTTATCATATTCGCGAGCACGCTGTCTCCAACTTTGAATGCCTCATTTATTGGGAGGTGTGGAACCATCCTCACCAGCTTATTGTTGTCAATGACTATTACGGTATCGCATTCCCTCCTCATCTCCGTTAAACCCTTAATTGCATAGGCTATCCTTCCCTTCTCTATCTTGAAGGGCATGGTGACGACTCCGATGACAATCGCCCCTTTCTCGCGTGCCATCCTTGCAATTACCGGGGAGGCTCCCGTTCCAGTTCCACCGCCAAGCCCAGCCGTAATAAATGCTATATCAACCCCTTCAAGCAGACTCTCGATCTGCTTGGCGGACTCCTTGATGGCAGCTTTTCCAATCTCAGGATCCCCTCCGGAGCCGAGTCCACGCGTTAATTTTTCACCTATCAGAATCTTACGCTCGGCATGCGTGGCTTTCAGATGTTGCATGTCAGTGTTTATGGCGACGCATTCAGCGTTTATCCCCAATTCCATAAGTCTGCTTATGGTATTATTGCCAGCTCCGCCTACGCCCAGCACCATTATCCGGCAATAGCCTGGGTCTCTTATTCCCTGAGGCAGAGAGTCATCCCACATGTATTGGAAGGCCTTATCAGCTATCCTCGGCATTTTCCTCTCTTCTCCAGAGCTCACTTGATATTAAATCTCGAATTGCCACCCGTATTGCTTCAGCCCTGTGCGGATAGTAGCGCTTCTCAACGAGCTCATCGAGAGCCTTCAAGTATGGCTCAGGAAGATAGATAGTTATCAGCTTCATAACTCTATCACCTTTGAAGTAGGAGAAGGAGAAGAAATCTAAAATACGTATATATCATGTAATAAACATGAAGCAAACATATTCGTTCATTCTTCTTTTAAATTTTTCTTTCAATCTCTATTAACCGCTTTTTCCTTTCATGTAAAAAATGATTGCCTAGAGGGATATGATATCTCATTTTTCATCGCAATTTACAATAGTAAAAGGATGCTTATATCACTCATATCTGCCTATGCACTATTATATTAGATCGGAGAGTCTCCTTTGAGATCCATGGATAGAATCGGGCTCGTCTATGCTGAAAACTACGGTTGCGCAGCCAATAGGTTTGATTTTGAGGTTATGCTAGGCCAGCTGATATCCGCGGGATATCATATATCTGAGAAGCCTGAGGTGGCAGATGTAATTTTGATTAATACCTGTGGCGTAAAGAAGCCGACTGAGGATAGAATGGTCGAGAGGATACGTCGTCTAAGGAGATTCGGTAAGCCCCTACTAGTATGCGGATGTCTCCCCCGAATAAACCCCAGGGTGATCCGTAGGGTGGCACCTGATTTCGCCGCTATGCTCGATCCGAGAAGTGTTGATCGGATAGTTGAGGCAGTTGAAAAGGCTCGGGAAGGCCGGAGAAACCTCCTCTTCTTCTCGAATGTTGTTCCTCCAAAGTTGAGGCAGCCGATCTTCAGGCTTAGTAGCGTGATTGATGTGATAGCTATCTCGGAGGGCTGCTTGGGCAGCTGCGCCTACTGCTGCGTAAGATTTGCTAGGGGCAAGCTTTACTCCTTCCCGAAGGAGGATATCATTCAGAAGATTAGAGAGGCCGTTTCAGATGGGATTAAGGAGATATGGCTAACCTCACAGGACACTGGGGCTTATGGATTTGATATCGGCACAAACCTAGCCGAGTTGCTGAAGAAGTGCTGTGAGATTCCGGGAAGATTCATGATTAGAGTTGGGATGATGAATCCAAGTCATGCATTAAGGATCCTCCATGAACTTTTAGGGGCATTTAAGAATAGGAAGATCTTCAATTTCCTTCATTTGCCAGTTCAGAGCGGAGATAATGAGATTTTAAGGAGGATGAATAGGAAGTATACAGTTGACGAGTTTAGGAGGATGGTTGAGGAGTTCAGGAAGGAAATTCCTGATCTGACTCTCTCAACAGATGTGATCTGCGGTTTTCCCGGCGAGGATTCAGAGGCATTTGAGAATACTGTGAGGCTCATAAGGGAAGTTAAGCCGGATATAGTGAATATTTCAAGGTTCTTTCCAAGACCGGGAACGCCAGCTGAGAGGATGGAGAGGCTCGACGTTAGGGTGGTTAAGAGTCGCAGTAGAAGATTGACCAAGATAGTTAGGGAGATCATGCTTGAAAGGAATAGGAGCTGGCTCGGCTGGGAGGGGGAGATACTGATAGATGAGAAGGGAAGAGGCTCATCTTGGATTGGAAGGAACATGGCATATAAGCCGATAGTCGTGAAGAGTGATAAAAATCTCTTGGGCAAATACGTGAGGGTGAGGGTTGAAGAGGCCTATCCGACACATCTAGAAGCCACAATCGTATGATGCTTTACTCGCAGTTTAGGGAAGATTATTATTTCCGGAGTAATCTTATCTTCGGATCGATCTGCATGAAAGTTGGCATATTAACACGTAACAGAGACTCTTGGTGTTCCCTTCAGCTTAGACATTCATTTCTGAAGATGAATGCGGAACCAGTATGCTTCAGTTTCAAAGATTTGATGGCTAGAGTTGGATTTAAACCTGAAGTCTCATTTGGAGAGATCGATGTTCTAAGCGATTTAGATGCAATAGTGGTCCGTCCAATCGGCAGAGGCTCATTAGAGGAGATAATATTCCGCATGGATCTACTCCATAGACTCGAGAGGCTCGGCATGTACATACTGAATAATCCCTCCGCAATTGAGCGTGCAGTGGATAAATATTATGCTCTCTCATTACTCGAGGAGAATGGCATTCCGGTTCCAAGGACTATTGTCGTTGAGGATGCTAGCTCCGCAATCTCTGCATTCAGGGAGCTAGGAGGAGACGTCGTTGTAAAGCCTATCTTCGGCTCTAGGGGTATAGGCTCAGCTAGAATCTCAGATGTAGATGTGGCTGAGAGAATATTTAGAGCCCTAGACTTCACACATCATGTGCTCTACATTCAGGAGTTTATTCCGCATGGAGATTACGATCTTAGACTGCTAGTTCTGGGAGGAGAGGTTTTAGCCTCGATGAAGAGGGTTGCGGATTCCTGGAAGACAAACGTAAGTCTCGGCGCGAAGCCCTTTCCGTACAATCCGCCGGATGAGATTAGGGAGATCGCGATTAGGGCATCTGAGATTCTCGGATGTGAACTTGCCGGAGTTGATATTCTACAGACGAGTAGAGGTCCCGTCTTGGTTGAGGTTAATAGTCAGCCGGGCTGGAAGGGTCTTCAGACAACAACAGAAATAAATATTGCTTATGAGATTGCATCCTATGTCCTCGCTAGGGCGAGGGAATCGAAGGGTAATAGATGAAGAAGAGAACATGTATAATCTTGGCCGGAGGCTCCTCTGAGAGGCTTGGATGCGATAAAGGCCTTATGGATCTCGCTGGAAAGCCGCTTATTCAGCATGTTTATGATAGGGTTAAGGGCTATGTGGATGAGGTTCTAGTTGTTGTGAGCTCAGCTGAGCAGAGAAAGAGATACTCAAGGCTTTTTCCTCCAAGCGTGAAGGTTCTCATGGACTTTAGTGACGGGGGATGCCCGCTTATAGGAGCATTAACTGGTTTTATGGAGGCTGATGGGGTCCACTCAGTCCTATTACCATGTGACACGCCCTTCATCTCAGGCGATGTGATCGAATTGCTATTTGAAGCAACATTCAATGTTAATGCTTCGATTCCCAGATGGCCAAATGGGTATATTGAGCCTCTCCAGGCAGTTTATCGCACGAGACCAGCGCTTAAAGCGGCTGAGATAGCATTTAAGAATGGAGAGAGAAGAATGCAGTCTATGATCTCGAGGCTGAGAAGAGTCAGATACATCTCAACAATAGTGCTAAGGGAATTTGATCCCCATCTGTTATCGCTCTTCAATGTTAATACTCCCTTGGATCTGAGGAGGGCGGAAAGGATCATCGGCGCAACTAGAGGAAGAGAGCCTTCTCACGGGGCCAGATCAGATCCTTAGCTGTTGAATCCTCGCTTCTCTCGTATTGATATCCCCTAATTATTGCAGCGGGGATTCCTTCATCGGCCTGCCCCATAACTAACTCGGCTGCTGAGCATAATTCATCAGCTATAGCCGTCTGCTTTATCCTCAAGGTATACCCGAAGAGATCTCTTTCGTTTCTTCGGTCTCTAATGGCTTTTATCCCAGCAACTCCTATAGCGACGTTTATCTGCCCTCTACGTAAGGCTCTTCCATGAGTATCCGAGATTATCACAGCCACGTCTCTACCCGTTAAATCCTTTATTTTCCGCCTGATCCTCCTTGCAGACTCATCTGGGTCCTTCGGTAATAAAGCGACGTTCCTTTCTCCGGGAACATTTGATCTGTCAACTCCTGCATTTGCACAGATGAATCCATGTTTAGTCTCGGATATTATATGTCCTCCTCCCATGCGAATTATAGATCTCGACTCTCTAAGGACAACCTCTATTAATGCTGGGTCCCTTCCATACTGCATCGCCAATTTCTTAGCGAACTCGGATGGAACTATCTCATCCAAATTTACAACGTTCCCCTCAGCCCTCGAAACTATGACATGCGTGACTATTAGGATATCTCCATCCTGGAGCGGGGTGCCCTGTTTCTCAGCGGCCTCGCATATTAGAGCCGCCAGATCATCATTTTCCTTTATTATAGGGAGATTCATGATTGGAATAATCTTAATTATGTTCATGCCTAATCACGCCGCGATGCTTTTTGGACGTTTCACTCCTAAAAAGGATCTGGGGGTAAAATGGATTGAGCATTAAACTACGTAGCGATATGTCACGTATGTTCCGGCAGTCGGGCTTTTACGTGTAATCTTAATGATGTCTCCTGGTTTAGCTCCTATGAGAAAGACCGCTGGATCAGAACGTTTTATATGCGGTATCTGATAGGGTTTAATCCTATACTTTCTAAGTAGCTCCTCACGTTCCTCATCGCTTAGGATCTCATGTTTCGGAACCATCTCATGCTCGAATATGTTAAATGATGGGATCATCGAGCTTTCGATGATCTCTATCCCCTCAGCCTTTGCTTCTTTCTTCGCTGAATATGAAAATCCGGATCCGACGAGCACCCCGCCATCGTAGCCCTCATTAATAATCTTCTCCTTCATCTTTCTGATCTGTCGGACGCTCACTTTCCCAGAGACGAGCTGAGTCTCCTCGATTATCCGAAGGAGAATCCGCTTCCCATCGCGTTTAGTCACTACGCTAAGATCCCTAAAGTTCTTCTCTCTCACCTCATTCTCTATAGTGTATCCCCTGAAGTTCAGGAGGAGATTGACCTTCCCCTCTAAGATGTTTTTCTCTCTACCTTTCTTGCTTGACGTATCCTATCCCTCATCGAGGCTTTTCTAAAACGAAACATCAGATGAAGAGTATATAAAGTTTCACCTATCAGAATTTAGGTCCGCATCCAACCTCCTCTAGGGCTTGGCATAGAGCCTCAATATTCTCTATGGGCGTCGGAGGGTAAATGTCAACTGTTATCATGAATCCGCCATCAGGAGAATTAAGCTCCGAAACTACGTAATGGACATGTCTCTTAATATCCTCTGGCTTCCCAAAGGGAACTATCTTTTGGCGATCTATATCTACATCTATGCAGACCTTGCCTTTAAGTCTCCTCTTAATATTCTCCACGCCGTTAACTAGGTCTTGGAGATTGAGGATTGTAACTCCAGCCTCTATTAGATCCTCGGCTATCTCCATTATATGTCCATCACTGTGAAGGCGGACATGCACTCCTCTCATCCTCACCGGAGTAAACATCTTCCTGTAGGCTGGAATTAGATACTTCCGGAAGGCCCTAGGATGGATAGTCAATCTATCCTGTGTTCCAAGGTCGTCTCCGCAGCTCAGTAAGTCGATTCCAACATCAAGCCATCTGCGGATTAGCTTCAAATTGTAATCGACGACCATATCGATTAGGATTTGAAGTTCAGGAGGCTCGAGGATAAAGTCCTTCATTAGATTGCTGAAGCCTCTGAGATAATAGAGGCGTTGAAACATGAAGCCGTGAGGGCAGCCTCCAACAGCCAATCTCCCCTCCATCTTATCTCTCTGAATCCTCTTCAACTCCCTCTGAAACTCACCTTTGACAGGCGGATAACCCTCCCGCGGAACATTATCTAGCAAAATAGGATCTGGAGGCTTATATGACCTGAGCTTCTTCCAATCGTCTAATGGATGCTTCAAAACCTGCCCCTGCAAGCCGTCAACCAAGAAGGCCCAGACGCAGCCCCACTCATCAACGATCCTATTCCCAGCGCGTCTAATTCCGAAATCATCGAAGTCTCTGCTTCCTCTCTTATACTCCCCGAAGATCCTCGGGTGTCTAAGCACGAGATCCTCCATTCTCTCACGGTATTTGCTCCATAATGGAGGAGAAATGCTGACGCTACATGGTATCCATTCAGGCCCACTCATCTCAGCGGCTCTCAAGAAGTTTTCACGGATATTCATAATCCCCGCCTCGAATAGTATGGTTCACAGGTCAGCTCAGTATCTTCCATACCTCTCCACGGTTTTAACCATTGCTATTAGATTTTCAATCTTCGCGTTTGCCGGCACCTCGTCTCCCGTTACCATGACGTAGCCTCCGCCCTCCATGCCCTCCTCCAAGCATCTGAGAGCCTCCCTCTTGGCATCCCTAACACTGCCGAATGCTAATACGACGGGATCATAGTTTCCCATAATGCATATCTTATCGCCATAAAGCCTCTTCGCCTCCCCCAATGTTATGTCGCTTTGGAGCTCAAAGGGCTCTATATAGTGCGGCTTGGCCTCGATGGCTATTGGAAGCTGATCCTTGATCTTGCCGACCATATAGAAGCCCACATACTTGTCTTCCCTCCTAACCTGAGCCACTGTCCTCTTCAGGTCGGGGAATATCCACTCCCTAAAGTGAGCAGGACTCATATCATATGAGCCCCAAACATCATAGTAGAGCACTTCCGAAGGCGATTCAATGAACGCCTCAACCTCCTTAACCTTAACCTCCCCAAGAAGATCCAGGATTTCCCTGACGGTCTCCGGTCTCCTGTATAGGTCGACAAGAAGATTTTCGGGGCCTCGAACAGAGCAGAGGTGGCTGAAGCAGCAATCAGAGCCTACACTCGGCACACCCTCATCTCCCATGATCCTATGTGCCTCTATCACCTCCTCTATGTTAGGCTCTGCCCTCTCAATGAACTTTTCAAGATAGGCCCTGTAGATCTCGTAGTCCATTTCGGTCTTTATGAAGTACTCTAAAGTCCTCGATAATGCGGGATCAGAAGGAACCATTCCATACATAACTTTAGATGTGAGCTTCCCTATCGGCGTCTCTATTATATACTCATAAACCCTCCGAGTGCCCCTCTCCTCTATAAGCCGCGACCTTCTCCCCCATCCACTCGGCCACTTAACATCAAAGCTAATACTGAGTGGACCTCTAAACCATATCGACCCGATCATCCTATGTAAATCAAATACGGCCTTCCATCCCATACGACCTAGGAATTTTAGGGCGAAGCGATTGTGGATGAGTGGTGCAACGGGAACTACATCAGGAACTTCCCCGCGAATCGCTGCAAGAAACCTCTCCTTCTTATTCACAGAACCCCCTCCAGAGTGTCACCCCTCAAGAAATTATGAAGTTTTTAAGTATTTTTTGTTTGGAGTTTTCATTTGCATATCAAGCAGAATGCTGAATATGCTTCCTTTTTACTGTTAAGGCTTGAAAGTGAGCAGCGCATAATCTGGATCAAAAGATACTTATCCATGCACTGTTAAGAACGCATGTGACAGAGAAGGATTGAGAGGCTGATGATGGATGCCGCCTAAAGATGTGATTTTTCCATTAGGCCCTCAGTTCTACTTTGAGCCCTCCCGGCCACTAGATGATCTTTTGCATGATATGCATGTGGCTAAGCGCTTGGGATTTAACTCGCTTAGATTTCAGGAGCATTGGTGCCTAGATGAAAGGGTTGAAGGACATATTGATCTAAGCAAGATAGAGACGCTCTTGGAGGAGGCTGAAAGGCTTGGGCTCTATGTGCATTTCTGCGTGACGATGGAGCAGGCTCCAGCATGGCTCTGGAGGAAGTATCCTGATTGCCGCATGGTCTACAGCACGGGGGACAGACATGAGGATCCGACGCAGTATCGATTGCCCTATGATGGGAAGCCTGGGCCATGCTGGGATCATCCGGGTGCGAGGGCAGCCGCCATACGATTCATCGCTAAACTGGCTCAGAGGCTCGGCCGCTACGATAATATTTTAGAATGGAACATAAATCAGGAGATTGGATTTTGGCCCTTACATCCCTCTATGATGCGGCCCTCAACGCTTGGTTTCTGCTACTGCCCCTACACCCTTGCTAGCTTCAGAGATTGGCTAAAGAAGAAATATGGCGACTTGGATGCGCTGAATAGGGCATGGCGTACGGGCTATGGCGATTGGGAGGAGGTTGAGCCTCCCCGTCTATTCGATCGCGTGCCATCATACATTGACTGGAGATACTTCATGGATGACGTGTATGTGCCTCGGCATCTGCGTTGGAAGGCTGAGACTTTCAGGGCTAATGATCCGAAGAGACGCCCAATATTCGCTCATATTGGAGGGGTCACGCCGGGTAGGGGATGCGACTGGAGATGGGCGAAGGAAGTGGAAGTCTTCGGAAGTTCATGCTATCCAACCGGGGTCTTTCATGAATGGGATGCTGGATATCCAGCTCCCGGACGGCCAGTCTCACGTGAAGAGTGTATAAGACAGGAAGTCCTATTGATCACATTAATGTATGACTATGTGAGATGCGCGGCGGGTCCTAAACGGCGAGTTGCAGCCGCTGAATTCCAGGGCGGACCTAAGAGATGGCTGGGCCGCGTTCCCTCCCCCGACGATATAAGACGCTGGGTGCTCGCAGCCCTATCATCTGGGATCCAAGAGTTATATTTCTGGAATTTAAGGTCGGAGATCTTCTGGGATGAGGCTTACGGCTTCGGCTTACTTGACTCCAGAGGAGACAGCACTGCCCGCGCAAGGGAGGCTGGGCGCTTAGCCAAATCCATAAATCGCCACGCTGAACTCTTCCATTCGGGCCGCGTCCCCAAGGCCGATGTGGCAATCCTCATAAATGAGGATCTCTGGCACTTCATGCAGGCAAGAGGAGTTCATCAAGAAAATCTCGATTCACATCTGTCTTATACCATCCGCGGAATCTATAAGATGCTCTGGGATGCAGGTGTGTGGATTGATTTCGTCGAAGCCAAAGAAATAACACTAGAGAGTCTCAATGGATATAAATTGATAATTATGCCCTTCCCTTTAGCCATGGACGATGATGTATTTGATCTGCTAAAAAACTATGTTTCTTCCGGAGGCGTACTACTTTCAGAGGCATGCCCGGGCCGATATGATCGTTTCGGCTTCGCGAGACCCGGAGAATTGGCTCCCAGCGCTGAGGAGCTCTTCGGAGTGGAGCATCGCTCAGTGCAGCTATGCCATGAGCCTAGGCAGCCGCCTCGCTGGACTCCGCTTGAGCTCAGCTACGGCCAAATAAGACCTGCAGTACGCTTCAGAGGTGTTGGATCCTTTACTGGGCACAGCGTCTTACCAAGCCTATGCATTGAAACCTTTACCGTGAAGGATTCCACTCCCATTCTGCTCTGTAAGGATCAGATTACAGGTGTGGTAAACGATTTCGGGAGGGGAAAAGCCTATCTCATAGGAACTCTGCTTGGCCATGCATATACGGCCTTCAATGACGTTGCAACGCAGGAATTCCTGCTTGCCCTACTTAACACGGCCGGAATCAAGCGGGAGCTCTGTGGAAGGCTTCCCCATCGCAGAAGGATCAACGGTGAATGCGAAGCATGGTTCCTATTTAATATGACCTCTCAGAATATTACTCAGCATGTAAATGTTAAGGGATTCTCCAGAGTTGAGGATCTGCTAGGCGGAACGATGAATATTAAGTCAGGAACGATCAAGATAGGGATGAATCCATATGAGATTCGATGTCTAATCATGGAGCGCTGAGAAGTAGCATACATTGCAGTAGGGTGTTCAGGCTGGTCTATACGGCTTAAATCCTCAAGCCAACGAACTGAAGCGTAAAGAACTTTATAGAAGTATGGTCTCTTACGAGTGAAGTCTATTGGTCCAAAAGCCCCTCCTAATGATGCTGAATCTGCACCTTTAATCATGAGCGGGAACTTCGCTTAGGAGATCATATAGACTTCTACTGACGGTTATGATATAATTTCCCAACCAACAGGCAAGAATATGCTTTCTCTCCTCCTCATCTATTATCTCCAATTTTTCGCCTGCAAATCTTCTTTCAGCCTCCTGCGTCACGGAATCCTAATGATGCAACGCGGAGACGACTCGATCAAAAGGGCTTATCTCTGTCGCTTCACCATATTTGTGGAGATTCCATACTTCTTTATTCGTTAAATTTGAGAGGTGAGTTCTACCTCATCTCTATTGAGGTTTATGTATTCATTGAGTCGTTTGACGATATATTACAAAAATTTTATATATCAAAAAAATCTTATATATGCCATGATGCTTGAAATAAATGACGAGAAAGAGCTGGTGAGAATATTGAAGGCACTAGCAAATCCCATAAGAATTAAGATTATCTCGTATCTCAGCAGAGAGCCTATGTGCGTGTATGATCTTGCCAAGGCTCTGAAACTGTCCTATCCATTAACTTTCCTTCACGTGAAGATCCTGAGAGATTTAGGTCTCATAAAAGAGGTGAGGAGGGAGGAAAGCACTAAGGGTCTCCTACCCACCAGATATTATCACGCATCAGATTTCGAAATAACATTATCAGCCGAGAATATAAGGAGAATCGTTGAAGGTGGGAGGAATAGGAATGGGTAAAGCCGCATTCGTCTCCCTAGCCGCTTTAGGCATATTATCGGTTACGCTCATTGGTGCGGGAGTGCCCATTGCGTCAATCTATTGCACAATAAAATATGGATTGAACATAGTCGCAGCAGCTGTCATATCGTTTTTCGCTGTACTTTGCGCCGGAGTATTGGGCTTTTTCCTTTTCGCCTTTGTCTTTTCGGATCATGCATCGGACATACTTCGAGAAGAGATGAGTCCAAGAGACAGGGAGAAATTGAATCTCTTAAGGTCACATTTACGAGCTACACTCGATGAGCTGGATGAGATCAAAGTTCTTCTCGGAGACATACGTGATGTCCTTAAGGAGGCTGGAGGCTGAGAGGCATGGCAAAGAAGGAGCTTCCATACCTAAGCCGGTCAGATGAGGATGTCGTTGAGGAGATGCAGAAGAGGCTGAAGGAGATAAAGCAGATACTCATCGAGATTAGGGAGTCATTAAAGAATTTGGGAAGCTGAAATGAGCGATAAAATGGATGCTTATGAGAAGGCACTAAAAGAAAAGGAAGAGTTATTCGTCAAGGGGATTCATAGGGAGGCATCTGAGAAAGGATTAGGCATTAAGATCTCTGGTTCAGGCATAATCTCTGATGAGGAGATTAGGGTAAGCGGAAGTTCACGATTACCAGGCGGCATCAAAGTGAAGGTTCTACGCGTATCCGGCAGTGCATTGATCGATGGGGACATTACGGCTAAAGAGATGAAGATATCCGGCTCATGCTCCGCTAAAGGAACGGTTAAAGCTCATAAGTTAGAGGTGTCAGGTAGCTTTGATGCTAAGGAGCTAAAGGGCGGCTCAGCGAAGATTTCAGGATCCTGCTCTGTTGAGGGCCGAGTTACACTCGCCGACTTCCTCAAAGCTTCCGGGTCAATTACTGTAAAGGGAGACCTGCACGCTGAGAGGTCAATCTTTCTAGCGGGGGAATTCAATGTTAAAGGCATGCTGAAAACGGGGGACTTAAAGGTTAAATTGAATAAGAGCGATTGTCATGTTAATGGAGGCATAAAAGCTCGAAATGTGGAGGTTACGAGAGGCAAATCCGAGATCGGCTTTTTCATCCTTAAATTGAAGAGGCGAAGATCAGGTTGTCTCTACACGTCATTCATTAAGGCCTCAGACCGAGTTTACGTCGAGAACGTAATCTGCAATGAAGTTTCGGGTAGAGACGTGGAGATAGGTGATGGATGCGAGGTTAAAGGGAGAATCCGCTATTCAAGGACTATTAAAATAGCATCTACCGCGAGAGTTGCAAAGAAGCCTATAAAATGTAAGGTTTAATGATGCAACTTGCCGTTGTAACGAAGCGTATGAATGCATCGGTTGTATGCGAGGAGATAACGAAGGTCTACGATAGCCGTAAAGG
>QMXE01000027.1 GCA_003661975.1 Candidatus Bathyarchaeota archaeon | reverse complement strand
TTTCAGCTCTTATATTTTTGGGCGTATTCCTTGAAGCCTAATATTTGCAGTCTTGGATTTATTGAGTGTATGTATTCTAGGAGATTGTGTGGCGGCTTTAGTAGGAGAGTGTCTTCTGTCAAGAGTATATCGGCTTGCATGGTGGCTGTTGCCAGAATGATGCAATCTATGAAGTCGCTAATGAATCTTCTGGAAGTAGCTGCTATCCTAATGAGGTCTCCATCAAATATGCTTATTCTGATGAGAGATTTCGAGTAAATGACTGCTAGGAGGCCCTTTATGGGGCGGTCTAGGCTTAGTTCTCCACTTGAGGCGAGTTTGGCGGCCTTAGCAATGCACTCGAAGATTGATATCTCGCTTATTAAGAGTTTATGCCCTTCATCGAGCAACTTGACGATTATATCATCTGGGATGTTCTTGAGTCCTATGCCGAATATGGGCAGTAGATAGCTACTATCCAAGCATATCCTCAAGATTCCAGCCTCTTCGAGAGTTCTCTCCTATGAGCCAAAAATTCCTCTATGCTTACCTTCACTTCAGGTTTTTCTTCCAATAGATCCTCCAGATCAGGCACGGCTTCGATAATAATCCGACCATCCCTAAGACGGCAAATAGCTAATGAGTTAGGCTTTAACCTAAGCATCCTCACGATCTCAGATGGTATCTTTATGCTTCCCTCAGGCTCTACTCGGATGACATAACCGTCTGTAATATGCCCCGCCACTATTGGTCTGTTCTCCACGGTCTTTTCCGGGATTGGTCTGTCTCTGTCGGGATCAAATAGTCTATACCTTCCCTTTCCCACCCTCCACAATACGTTCTTCCCAATTCCACCCGGAGCTCCGCCAGGAGCATTAGCTGTGAGGGCTTGAATCATCGGGTTGAGTGATGATGGATTCCTAGATTCCTTCCCCTTGAGTAGGGTCTTATTTATGTAATCTATTATCTGCTTCCTCGTGAAAGTTCCATCAGAACTGAGCCTATGTAGATCCCTAGCTGCTATCTCGATAAGCTTCCAATTAGGATATCTACTCATATCGGTTTCCATCTCCATAAGTTCTTCACCTGATTAATTTATGTTATAAAATTTTATAAAATAATATAACATATGTCTTTCTGTTAACGCTGACATAATAGTGAGTTGCCCGTCCCATAATCTATCGCATACTGTGAAGGGAAATTTTCCTTAAATTTTAAATTAATATTGCTTTCTATGTATCTGTAGGTTTAGACGATTAATTGCTTATTTGATGGGAGAATCAGCCGGGGTATTCTTCTTTTTATTCTTTTTTGATGCTTATGCATGTTCCTTGCTTGGGTGTTCATTGTTCTTCGGAGTATGTCTATTATGGCGTTGTGGATTGCAGAGCAAGAGAGGCTTTGATTGTCCTTGTTGGTCTTGAGGATGATACTATAGTGAGAATCTATTATCTCGGTAGGGATAAGTTGATCTCTGAGGTTAGGTTGGATAGGCTGGAGAAGCGCTTCGTCGTGATCTCTAATGGGACTATGTTTAAGTTAGTCTCAGATCACCTCGTCTCCGTCACCTTTCTTGCCGGGAGGGAGCTGCCTGACCCGAAGAGTGATAAGGGTCCAGTTGTTATTGGCTTTTTAACTTCTACAAGCGGCAATTATGTCGGTAAGGAGTTTATCTTCGTTACTTCTCAGAGGCTCACAGGAGCGCCATATAGGATACTCGCCTTAGAGGACTCGAAGATTACGATATTTAGGGAGGACGGTGGCGAATATATGAGTTTCTCCTTGAAGGCTAACGAATATAGGGATATCGCCTTGAAATCTTGGGTGACGTATAGGGTGAAGTCTACTGGGAACATCATTATACAGAGCAGTGAGATATGGAGGCAGCGCAGCTTCTTTATCCCATCGGTCGATGGGAGCTTTGTTGGCAGGCGCTTCTACTCACGTTCGCTTAGTAGCCGGCCGGCTCATTTCGATTACGGCTTCAAAATATTATCTCTTAAGAATGCTAAAGTGACAATTTGGGATGTAAAATTCAAGCGTGCCGTTGAGAGGCTTAAGGTTGAGGGTGGAAGAGCCGTTACGGTTAAGCCTAAAGGCTGAAGAGATATTCATTGAGAGTGATAAGCCGATAGTATTATCATTCATGCATAATAAGACTACGGGAACACTCCTTAAGTATCGAGTCTCATCCTCCTATATGAGCGTTAAGCCGGGGGTTGAGGCGCTAATTTACATTCCGATGAAGGGAAGTCGAAGGCTTACATATTCGCCTACGAGGATACCGTAGTGGAGATAGACGATGCGCCTTTAACACTCGGGAAAGACTCCTACTTCATGATAAAGCCTGGAATCCACAAGATTAAGGCCTCCAATGACATAGTCATTCAGTTGGTGCATTGGGTTCTCCTTTCAGAAGAGCTGCTTGCATACTCACTTGAGGAGTTCGGAACGCCAATCCCCTGCGTCCAAGCCGTAAATACGACGCCAAAAGTAAAGTTGAAGCCCCTGACAGGCGAGGCCATGCAGATCAGCTACACAACGATTGGAGCTATGATAGCCGTCATATTAATCGCGACCTTAGGCCTCATAGCCATGAAGAGAAGAGGTAAGACGTAAAATCAAGCAGTGCATGTCACCCTTCCATCTTAAGGTGCAAACGTGCAGATTTATGTCTGAAAATGTTCATCGACGAGCAAAAACTCTTGTCAACATGCAGATCTTCACATGCCTTTATATACTATTTTTCGCGGCGCGAAAGAAGAAGCGATCAGGATGACTGGCTTAGGTTAATGGCCTCTATGCACATTCCGACAATATGGTAATCGACCTTCCACTCATCTCCCTTACTTTCATCCCTCACGCTATTCTCGCCCTCGATAGACTTATACCAGCCTCCAAACTTGGGATCCACATAGTTCTGTCTGACGAATCTCAACGTCTCATTTAAGGGCTCAAATAGATCCTTTCTGCCTCTCTTGATTGCGAAGTGCATCATCGCCCTAATAGCCTCACATTGCTCCCACCATCCCTTCCTCCTAATGACTCTTCCATCTGGAGTTGCAGGAGAGAATATTCCACCATCAACCCTGTCATATCCAATTTTAAGTCCATAATCGAGGAACTCGTATGCATATTCGAGGTATTTAGTGCTTAATCCCATATCCGAGGCCTTCGATAGGAGATATGCCCACTCAAATGCGTGGCCAAGATCTATTCTTCCTCTCCTACTGGCTGGTAGCTCCCTCCAATCAGCCGTGAATACTTCGGGGAGAACTCCATCTTTCCTCCTGAGCTTTTCAATAACGAAATCAGCGACTTCAGCGGCTTCATCTCTTATATGCTCTAACCCATCAATCTCGCTTAAAGCCAGTAAAGCCTCAAATGTATGCATCATGGGATTCTGAGACTTTACATCCTCGATCCTCTTGTAGTTCCTGCTAAGCCTCCACCAGAACCCGCCATGCTCATCCATGAATCTGTCCTTCATGAGCCTCCAAGTCTCAAGAGCCTCCTCCCTAAGCCTCTCATCACCCGAGATCCTATATGCATGTGAAAGACCAAATATGACGAAGGCATGCCCATAACAGTCCTTATGAGAATCAAGCACCCCACCGTCCAATCTACATGACCAATACCAGCCCCCAAGCCTCTCATCCCTAAAGTTTGCCAATAGAAAATCCACTCCTGAATCTACAGCCTTTAAGTATGCCTCATCCCCAGTCAATTCGTATCCAACGGAAAAATTGTATATTAGCCGAGACTGCGAGACTAGGGTTCCAAAATCTCCGCTGAGCCTATTCCATCTTCGATCCAGACGTGGAAGGAAGAGCCCCTCAGATGTAACCGAGCTTCTCAGCCAGTTCGGAAGAATATCAGAGAGCAGATGCCTCCTAAACCATTCAGGATCGAATTCTACACGAGACATTTCCCAGTCAATAATTACTGATTGAATTATGCTTATGAGCCTAACTGTTAAGCCTCAAGTAGATGCTCAAAGGATGAGATCCATCTTGAACTTCAGTTAGCGTCTTTCAGGCGGAGGCTCAATAATGCCAGTCCATGATGGATCTCTACTGGCCCACTTCGTATTGGAATAGCCACTGGAAGATGCATATTCAGTTTACACGTGATCTTCACATAGCATCCCCCTTCAGGAATGGGGATCCAGCATATACTTACGGCTTGTTGCAGTCACGATGAACATAAATTTTTATTAGCCAATAATGAATCTTAATCATCCCTTAGCATAAAGGTGAATGTGATGGAAAGGTTAAATATTGCACTCATCGGATGTGGGGGAATAGCCAACGCACATGTTGAGGGATATAGAGACCTCTATTCCCGTGGATTACGGGTCTTCGATATAAAGGCAGTATGTGACGTATCAATTGAGAACGCGAAGATAAAAGCAAAGATGATCAGTGGATTTCAAGATTCAAAGCCCAAAATATACTCTGAAGTCGATGAGATGCTTAAGAATGAGAGCATAGATGCAGTTGATATATGCTTGCCGCATCACCTGCACCATGTGATCGCCTCGAAATGCCTAGAGAATGGCCTTCACGTAATCGTGGAGAAGCCCCTTGGAATAACCATGAGAGCCGCGGCTCTCATGATTAGAAAGGCTGAGTCGACTGGAAAGATACTGGCAGTAGCCGAGAATTGTAGGAGAGATCCGAAGGAGAGGGCGATAAAATGGGCTATAAGTGAAGGCTTGATAGGCGAGCCGCGCATGGCGTTCTGGATGTGGATGTATTGGATGCCTAAACCGTGGGGGTGGAGGGAGAAGAAGCTCCTGGCAGGGGGGAGCTGGGTCTTCGACGGTGGAGTTCACTGGGCTGATCTGGATAGATACCAGCTTGGAAGGGAGGCTGTCGAGGTATTCGCTATGATGCATACCTTCGATCCCGTAAAGGATGGAGTTAAAGTCACAGTTGACGATATGACATTTGCGATAATCAGATATGAGGGTGACGTATACTCACAGTGGACGTGGACGAGGGCTGCTCCCGCTGGCCCCTTCTCCAAGCATATGATCTTCGGCTCTAAAGGAGCGATATTCGATGATGAAATCCGCATCCAGAAGGAGGGTAGCGTCGAGGTAAAATCCATGAGGGCTCTGATAGATGAGATGAGGGCGGATCTGGAAGCGGAGGAGATTGAGAGGCTCTTCCCTGCTGGATTAACAAATCCCTTCGCGATTGAACTCTATGACTTCTACTTAGCCGTAACCGAGAAGAGAAAGCCTGAAGTGGATGCGAAAGAGGCATATAAAGATATGGCGATTCCGCTTGGATTCTATGAGTCGGCGAGATTGAAGAGGGCAGTTAGGGTAAGGGACATAGAAGAGCTAAAAATAGAGGAGTATCAGAGGGAGATAAACGAGGAACTCAACATTGCATAGAATGATTGAAGCCTAAAACTTCCAGGAAGCCCACTTTTCAAAGATCCGCTCTTGAACCTCAATTGCCCTCTCCAAATTGAACTTTCCGGCCTTTATCCCTTTCCTCAACTCCTTAAATGTTGGAATATAAATATCGGATTCCTTATTTTTGAATGGGCATGGCGGATATGATGGATGCTGCTTTCCAACTCTCACTCCAGTAACATCCGATTCTGGACATGTCCCCCTCATGAATCCCCTGCATCCAACTAGGCCTCTAAGCAATGGAATCTCATCTAGCAGCTTAAAGTATAATTGGCTTGCTAAGCATCTGAACTCGGGAGAAGCCCTCACGCAGAGTCTAAGACCAAGCATATTCAGCAGCGACCTCAGATTAATCGTGAAGTGATAGATGCCAACGGCCATGCAGAATGGCAGTATGTATCTTGCAGACTCTTTTGGCATTCCAGAGGCCAGCATCTCCTCATATAACCTTAGATTCTCTGAGACCATATCTAGGAAGGCCTTTCTCATCTCGGAGTTGCGCATAACATGAGGGGGCAATATAACCTCATAGGCCGGCTTTTCCCTATCGATTCCCTCATAGACTCTGATGTATCTCGTTGAGTATCCAGTGTGGCTTGCTATTCTATGCTCGAGGAGCTCAGGAGCGTTGCCCTTACTCATCTTCACATCGAACTTGATGATTATATGCTCTAGAACTGAGCCATAATCGTTTCTAACCATCACCTTAAAGACTTCCTCTGCTGGAATGTTGGCTGGAACACCGCTTACCCTAGCCGAGTATGCAACTTCCTCCCACGCCTTATCTCCCTTCACAACCTCAAAATTCCATATTTTAGGCTTAACTACCTTAATCTCATACAAGACTGATCCTCCAGCCAATTATTATCGCATCTATCACCATTTAAGCCTTTATCAGATGTAAGCTTCAAAACAAAAAAGAGGATCTGTTATGTCTAAGTCTTCTCCGCGGCCTTTCTCAAGCATTCTTTAGCCTTCGATAAGTGATTCAAGAATTCATCTATGACGCTCATGTATTTATGTGATGAGAGGGCCTCCTCCCCCATTTCAATCATAGATATGCACTGATCGATATTCTCTTTAGTCGGGTTCTTGAGGAGATCCTTCATTTGCCTTAATGCCTCAAGGGCTCTTGCACCCCGCCTTGTATGCTCATATTGACGCGCTATCTCCTCGCAGGTCTCGATCTCCCTAATAGCATCTTCTATCTTGGACATCGAATCACCAATAATGACTCTGCGAGGAACTTAAAATATTTATGGATTTCCAAGCGTGCTAAGCGGCTCTAAATGATAATCCTTAAAGTCTTTATCTCCCACTTCTTGAATTTCAAGCGCACCTCATCCCGCCCGGCCGAGATCTCCTCAATCGGCTCCTCAAGCAGATTTGCCTCATAAACTCTGCGGAATGGAACCTTCACTTTTATATTTACGGTTCTCTCTTTATTAGATGCATTATATGCCCTCAATATGATTCCGCCGTCATCCTCAGCTCTCTTCAATGCGGTAATAACTATATTCTCGTCGTCAATGCGGATGAATGAATATTCATGCGGGAGCTTGGGAGTCATTCTTCGCGCCCTGCATAGATCCCTTCTCCAGCTGAACACTGTCTCCAGCGGAGTCATAAATAGTATGCCCTCCAACTCGGGGTTTATATTCACTCCAGTGATTATCCTATAGGACCACTTGTATGAGCCTCGGCGATTATAGAAGAGCAGTGGATCGCCGCAGCTATAAACCGTTCTTAAAGGAACATGCTGTAGGTGTCCCCTAAAATCGTATGTTGGACTGTCAGTGCATAGAAGTATTCTATATTCATCCTCCTCCATCATAATCCAATTCTGAACCTCCCTTAGGCCCTTTAGGCTTTCAATATTGGGCCAGCGGAACCGCTCCATTTGCTCGGCATCGTAACGCAGAGGAACTCCATAAGGCGCCCAATAATCTATCTTATCAGGAAGTATAATCCTTCCGAATGGCACTTCATATACGTATTTCCCATCAAATTTGAATGGCAGATTAACTCTTAGTTGACAGTACCTCGGCCCCCTCCAATCTAAGGCTAAGCTTAAGTCGATGATCCTTAAGCCCTCATAAAGCGTTATCTCCTTCCTAACGTGGGAGTTGAGGATGCTGCTCTCAATTATAATCTTCGCCTTGGCCTTTCCCCTCTTGATCCTAAACTTTCCTTCCTCCTCTACGCCGAGAACCTCGCCTATGTTATCCTTGAGATCGATGGATCTATCGCTGAAGGCTGTGAGCTCGAAGAATCCATCTCCAACAAGATTTCTCCCATGGATCTTATCGAGTATCTCGGAGACCCGGCAGCCATCAACCTTAACCCTATAATATTCGTTCTCTATGCCATTCTCAAAGGCCTCAAGTGCGGATGGAACGTCAACCTCAACGTCGCTATCTCTGACATAATAGGTTCTAAAGCCGTAGGGCGGTATCTCCTTCGCTACAAATCCAATTTTAAAGCCCCTAAGAGATCCATCTTCATTCTCAATCCTCTCTATTAAATCGATTGGTACGGGATTACCATCAGAGTCTGTAAGATATACGTGTCCCTTAAATTCCCCGCCATACATCCTAGCATCAATATTCTCCTCAGCGTATCCGTAACCAAGAGATCCAGTTGGATTAAATACGTGAATCGCCAATCCCTCGCCATTAGGCTCTATTAGGGATGCTATATGCTCAATGGCAGATCTCAAAATGTCCCTTCCGACGTGATAGGCGACTCTGCATGCATGTTCTCTCTCCATCCCAACTACGTCTCCATCCCTACCGCCCCAATTGTGCTCCATAACCCTACAGATCTGCTCCCAGCATCTCGTGAGTTCCGATTTTGGGTATAAGCCGTCTCCATAGAGTATCATCCTAAGAGTCTCCATGACCTCAGCCGCCCTAAGAGAATACTCGGCTCTTCTATTCCATACCGCCACGTTCGGATAGTGCGTGGGAGTATAAACCCATGTTGTCGGCATCTCGCCCTTCAGAAGCGGAGATCTTCCAGCCTCGCCCTTAATAGCCTCATAGAACTCAGTCGTGGTTGAAATCTTAAGTGTAGGTTTATTCCCAGCCTCATTCCATCTCCTAATGTTATTAAGCGTCTCCAAGCACGGCCTCGACCAGTCACCTCCATCATCCAAGATTAACGCCTTCACGTTGATTAGATCCCCTATCCATTCGAGATACCACGTTATCTTTTTCTTCATCTCATCAATGCTCGACCTCAATCCCAAAAAACGGCTCAAATTGTATGCTCCAATCGTATATGTGAGGACCTCGGAGCCGTCGGGGGAAGTCCATCTGAAGAGCCGAGGCCCAGCACATCCACATGAGATCACGTAGAGTTCTATTCCGCTCTTCCTTAGGAGCTGAGGCATCTGAAGCGTATGGCCGGGAGTATCCATGCTCCACGCTATCTTAGTGTCAATTCCGAATCTTCTCTTCAGCCATCCTTTACCTAGCAGAAATTGTCTAGCTAGGTTCTCTGGGCCCGGAAGGTTCTCTTCAGTTCCATGATAGAGCCCGGATACATCAACCCTGCCATCTCTTATAGCCTCAATTAACTCATTAACCTCGGATCTTCTCGCATGCGCGGCGAATTCTCTCATTGCATAGACATGCTCGATCGTATACTTATATTCTGGATCCGACTTTAGGCAGTTGAGGAGGCGAAGCATTACGTCCATGCTGGCTAAAGTGCAGAGCCAGTATCCCCCGCCCCAGGAGAGGTCGAGATGAGAATGTGGGATTACATGAATCGTCAATTCCTCAAATTTCATCCGGTATTTCCCTCCTAAATTTAACCCAGAAATAGAGGGATTCCGCCATAAATAGATTTCATTATAGAGCGAATTTATGGATTGTGCCGCTGAGAACTAAAAGGCTCGGCTCAATTGGGGATTGAGATGCCAGCAAGATAAGCTGGATGGATCATTAGAACTCAGCGTATCTACCGATCTATTAGCCATCAGTTAGAATTGCTCAGCCGAAGATATCGGTGAATCCTTAGAAACACTATTTTTATCTTCTTTCCCTGACATACCGTTAGCTCGCGTGTGGAGATCCGGAGAATCGAAGATGGAGTCTACAGTCTCAATTGTTAGGGGTGAGGATCTCGAGAGTAGGGTTTTACGTGCAGTTGAGCTTCTAGGCGGGATGGAGAGGTTTGTTAAGGGCGGAGATGTGGTTTTAATAAAGCCGGATCTTGTCGATGGGAGGGATCCAGAGACAGGCGAGACTGTTCATCCTGAGGTGATAAAGGCTCTGATTAGATTGGCGTTTGATGCTGGAGCTGGGAGGGTTATTGTGGAAGAGGGGCCTACACTCTATGTTCGCTCCTTAAATCAGCCTCTCCACCGGGAGGTAAGGAGGATCGCGGAAAAAAGGGCGCTGAGATGATCAACTTTGAGGAGCATCCATTCGTGAAGGTGAGGGTGAAGAATCCGGTCTGCTTTAGCGAGGTTAGGGTTCCAAGGGTTCTTTTAGAATGCGAAGTCTTCATTAATGTTCCAGCCTTAAAGACTCATCATCTTGTAGGCGTAACAGTCGCCTTAAAGAATCTTTATGGAGTCCTCCCTTTAGAGTATAAGAGGAGATATCACACGCTTGACAGAACCGGGGAGATCATAGTCGACTTGAACATTGCTAGAAGAAGCGACTTGACTGTCGTGGATGGCACATACGCGACTCATCACCTCCCTCCACTCGAAAGATTAACGCTAAATTTGACGATCGCAGGGAACGATCCGGTAGCCGTCGACGCGGTCTCAGCTAAGATTTTAGGGTTGGATCCGGATAAGATACGCATTCTTAAATGGGCTGAAGAAAAGGGATTGGGCACCTCTGACCTAAATAGGATCCGAATATTAGGTCTTTCAATAAGGGAGGCATTCAGAGAGAAGGCAACGACCATAGTTGACATCGTAAACTATCTGTATGATGGCATGATCGTATTGGTTAATGGCGGCGCATGCACTGGATGCTTCTGTAGGCTTGGAACGGAGCTCTGCATGGATTATGACTCAAGCACTCTTAAGAGGCCACTCTACATACTCTGCGGTCCCAAGGCTGAGCCTCCCAAGGATGTAGATGTAATCTTCTGCGGAGAATATCTTAGGCTGAAGTATGAGAAGAGTTCAAGAGGCATCCTTGTCCCCGGCTGCCCTCTAGCACTTGAAGAGTTTAGGGAGGCCCTTTCAATGTTTAATCTTCACAGTAGTGGAGTTCTCAGCCGTCGAGTCCTAAGAATGTATCTGAAAGGCCCAATTATTAAGGCTTAATCTGATATTCTGAGGATCATCCGTCAGGCATCAGATTGGAGCTTCATTCATAGAGGATAGAATGAGCCGTAGCTGAATTGAAAAATATTGGATTTGCAGCGGGGCGATGACCATGTAAGATTCCAAATTTCGTCGCGGTAAATATTATATCCATAGTGTTCCTTTCAGACATTTATGGGGTGTTGTCTTGCCAGCATCTGAGGTTATAGTTGAGGTTGAGCAGGTAAAGGGCGGAGACTTACTGATCAAATTCAACAGCGAAACTATGAGCGACATGATAATTCGGAGAGCCGGAGTATCCAAGGAGAAGATTGGAGGAGAGGCGAGGATGCTCCTAGCGGCGAGCGTTGGGGAGTGCATATGCTCAGCACTTACATCAGCACTTGATATTGTAAAGCTCGAATATGATAGGATCAACGCGGCGATCACGGTGAATGTGAAGGAAGACGAGGCAAATATGCTATACATAAAGAACATAGACGTAAACATGAGATTAAAAGCGCCGAAAGACGAGGAGTCAATAGAGAAATTTAAGAGGGCTAAGGCCCTACTTGGCAGGATGTTAAGGAGAGGAAGTCTAATAAGTAGAAGCATGGAGAAGGGAATAAAGGTCAACTATGAAGTGGAGATGGAGTGAACATGCGAATTTAAGGATGCTATCTCCTTTATTTAGGGCCTTTATGATCCATCAGATTTCAGCCCTATAAGGTAAGCATCCAAGGAGCATAAAGTCTTGCAAGCGCCAGGATGAGAAATGATGATAGGGGAATGGTGACATTATCATCTATTGGGTTAAACTCAAAGTGCTCAATAAGGGAGGCAACGGCTCCAGCAGCGATCCCTGCCAAACCTAAAACTGAACCTGCGGGAATTGTGAATAGGGCCATTACGAGATTACCCCACCAAGACTTCGTTCTCCTCTTATAAAGCATGTTTCTGACAATGCCTGTTACTGCATCCCCAAATGACATGAAGAGAACTGGCAGAACTCCAAACCAGAAGTTCCCCCCTGATATTAGCCATCCAAGCGTTAGGATAACACCCCACATGATGCAGAATGAGACCTCATACATGTTCTCCTCCGTTTGAAACCAGTACATCAACTTTCCAGTTTTATGGGGAATATAAGTGAGTGCACCCAGAAGTGAGGCTATAATAAGCGGAATGATCGGCGTATCAAAGATGAAGGGGACGAGCAGAACCACCAAGCCTCCAGCAAGCACATGTATAATCTTCCGGTTATAGTAGACCGCAACGTTATGCCGCATCCCACTCACCCGCATGAACTCATAGAGATTCTTCGTTAGAAAATTCACGACGAAGACAACCCACAAGAAAAGGATTACTGAAGCTAAAATCTCCGCCATCGAGATTAACATTATGCCTCTAATACCCCAATTTAAATAAAGCATATTTAACGATTATTGTGCATACGCGATAAGCATAATACAGCACGCGCTATTCCAGATAGGTTCGATACGTATCGATCATTTATCCCTCAATCACTGCCTCACCAGCGAGATCAAACTACACAACCAAATCAAGCAGGAAAAGGCACACATAAATGAATCACTAAACCTTTTCGGCCCAACCGAAACGCTATGGTTCATCGGCTCATATACCAATCTCAAAGATCTTTCAGAAAAATCAAAGAAGAATCCAACAGGCATCCAAACGAGATCACAGCAGGTATATATACTAATTTTTCACCAACAAAGCAACAACTCCAAGAACGATTATAGCGAATCAAATAGCCCCAGACCGATCCACGATCCATGACTCTCCTCTGATTTTCTTGGAGAATTCAGATGCAGAGCTTAGGTAGTGTGCCCCTGTATGTACAATTTTCCGGGGGAGTTGAGGAAGATCATAAGCATCCGGATAGATCCCCAGGTCTGGAAGGCCGCTCGGGAAAAGCCTGAATATCAGTCGGATTTGCGAACAGGCCTTGAAACAAGCAGTTCAAGATGAACTCTTCTTAAGAGCATGTTGGTGCGGGGGGCGGGATTTGAACCCGCGAAGGCCTACGCCAGAGGATCTTAAGTCCTCCCCCCTATCTTAGGGGCCGGTCTGACCCTCTATTTAGACCTGGCTTGGGTACCCCCGCACCATCATGATTCTTTAGCTCCAGAGTCTAACTTAAATTTTACCGTTATCTTTGTTGAATAGTAATCTTGCCTTTGAGGCTTGCGGCTGGAAGGGTTTAATTTTCGCCTGCATACATCAGAAACAGAAAGTTTAGGTGTGTCGTTAAGGATCCGCCTGATTTTAATTCCATCTCCTAGATAGGGGCTTCAAGCATCCTCGTAGATTATGATTCCGGCGAGTTCTACTCTATTTGGAGTCGATAGATCCAAGATATGGAGGGATCGAATGGAGATCACAAGTTGACAGATTAATCCTATATGAAACTAAGATGCCGGAGTTCTAAAATGTAAGGGAATATCTCTAGTCTCTCAATCCACCTTATTCACGACGTTCAACGGCTTCTCGCCCTTGATCACGCGGAGAACATTCTCAGCACTTAGCCTCATTGTTTCCTGGAATGCCTGTCTGGTCCAGCTTGCAGTATGAATTGATAGCTGAACATTATCTAACTCGAATATTGGATTTCCGGGCTTCAACGGCTCCTCAGACCAGACATCTATGACCGCGAACTTGATCCTATGGTTCTTCAGCGTCTGATATAGGGCGCTCTCATCCACGATTGGTCCCCTAGCAGCATTTATCAGAATTGCCGTTGGCTTCATCATCTCAAGCTCCTCCCTGCCTATTAGGCCTTTAGTCTCATCAGTTAGTGGAGCATGTATGGTTACAATATCGGATTCACGCAATAATCTCTCAAGATCAACCCTTACAGCATTAAACTGCCTAAATGCATCCTCATCCACATATGGATCATACGCTAGGATCTTTACGCTGAATGGCCTAAGCAGATAGGCGACTTTTCTCCCTATATTCCCAAAGCCTATTATCCCAACAGTCTTACCCGATAATCTCTCACCAATCAGATTCGGCCTCTCATCCCAAGCCGCCCTTCTAGCCGCTCTATCCATACGGAAGAATCCCCTAAGCGCTGATATCATGGCGCCTACAACATACTCGGCGACATCTATCGCATTTACACCCGGAAGGTTACAGACGTATATTCCCCTCCTGCTGCACTCTTCCAAGTCTATAGTATTCACTCCTGCACCGGTCTTCTGGATTATCCTGAGCTCATCAGCCTCGCTTAGGGAATGCTTGTTAATTATAGAGTCGCCGGCGAGGACCCCTATGCACCCCCTCAATTTCTCCGGAGGGACAATATGATAGAAGACGCTTGAGACCTCCACATCCACGTATTCTTTAAGCACCTTAACTGCTTCTTCAGCGAATGGCAGAGGCTCTGTAATAAAGACTCTCTCATCCCTCAAGGTTTAACCACCAGAATCAGAATTATCGATTCAGCCCTTAAATAATCTTCTAGAGCGCGCTTAAAAGCAGAAATGAGACGAGCGGCACGGTTATATTATCGTCTATCCACTTATACTCGTAATGCTCAATTACACTTGCGATTAATGCGGCCAGTATGCCCTTCAATCCAAGCGGTAAACCCAAGGGTATGCAGATGGCCATCATCATCAAGTTTCCCCACCAGCTCTTGCATCTCCTCCTAAACATGTAGTTTCTAACTATGCCAGTCACAGCGTCTCCTATGCTCATAAAAAGTATCGGCACAACGCCAATCCACCAGTCATTAAAGATGAGCTTTCCGAGGAGAATTAAGAATCCCCACGTTAAGCAGAAATGAACATCAAATCTGTTATTGGGAACCTGATACCAATAATTGATCCTTCCGGTTCTATATGGCAGGTAGCTCATTATCGCCAATAGGATCGCCACACTGAATGGGATGAAGGCATTAGTGAAGATGAAGGGCACGAGAAGGGCTGATATACCCCCGGCTAAAATATGAATGATCTTCCTGTTATAGTATATGATAACCGTCTTCTCAACTCCCTTAGAGACATAATAATGATACAAGCGCTTCGCGACAAAATTAACTAGGAAGATCACCCAGAGAAGCAATAGTAGGGCATACATGACCTCAACGAGCAGCAAATGCGACACGCCCGAATTAATATCAGCATCTAGTAAACCATCAGCCTAATAAATTTTAGTATAAAGCAGAGAATCCATGAATTATCCTCGATTAAAAACGTCTATTCCTAATTTTTGATTATTTATGGTTCTCCTGATAAGGCAAAAAAGGGATCCCGACATCCCCCTGAAAATGAATTATTCGATCTAATTCTTTAGTCTCAGAAGAGATTTAAGCGCAGTTCCCATCATAATTAATTTGGTGGATCAATTGGGATGACCAAAAGGGAGCTTTCATGCACTATATTAACGCTAATTATGTTTCTCTCGCTTACTTGCAATACAACCTCCATGACCACGGGGAAAGGCACGGAACACAAGATGTATAGGGGAATAAATCTTGGAAACGCCTTAGAGGCTCCGAAGGAGGGACAATGGGGAGTAATCATTAAAGATGAATACTTCAGGATAATTGGGGAGTCGGGCTTTGACACCGTTAGAATTCCAATAAGATGGTCGGCACATGCAGAGGATGATCCTCCATATAAGATTGATGATGAATTTTTTAGGAGGGTTGATTGGGTTGTAAATAAGTCTCTGGAGCAGGGCCTCATCACGATAATAAATATTCACCATTATGAGGAGATAATGCAGGATCCAGCAGGCCATAAAATGCGTTTCCTAGCGCTCTGGAGTCAAATTTCAGAGCACTACAGGGATTATCCTGAGAATCTATACTTTGAGCTTCTAAATGAGCCTCATGGAAGATTAACCGGGAAGGTATGGAATGAGATTCTCGCCGAGGCAATAAGAATCATTAGAGCGGCGAATCCATCGAGGAAGATAATAGTCGGCCCCGCAAACTGGAATGGCATTAATGGGCTTGATAGCCTAATTATACCGGAAAATGACAAAAATATAATCGTTACATTTCACTTCTACGCTCCATTCGAGTTTACGCATCAAGGAGCCGAGTGGGTTCATCCGCCTCCTCCAGTAGGCAAAGAGTGGCTTGGAACCGAGACTGAACGCAGGCAGATCACAAGCCTACTCGACACGGCGGTTAAATGGTCTAAAGAGCATGGGAACATACCTCTATTCCTAGGGGAGTTTGGAGCATACTGGAAGGCGGATATGAACTCCAGGGTTAGGTGGACATACTTCGTGGCTAGGGAAGCCGAGAGGAGGGGTATTCCATGGTGCTACTGGGAGTTCTGCGCTGGATTCGGAGCCTACGATCCAAAGGAGAGAAAGTGGAGAGAGCCACTATTGTACGCGTTGATTCCAAAGCCAAACAAGCACTTTGTCTCAGCAATTACAGATTACGGAAACATAACGGGAACCGGATGGTATGATGAGGGAACATACGCAACCATAAAATTAGATAAGACGGCTATGGGCTTCCTAGTAAGAAACGTCCTAGACCACTTTGAAGGGCTCAAATCGAAAGACAAGATCATAGATGAGAGGACAGTCCAAATCTATGTTGACGGTCCAAGAGAGGTAAGAGCGGTATGGAGAAAGGAATGCACGCAACTAATGCTAATAGTAATAGCCGCATGCATAAGCATAGGCACACTACTCTTCATACTGAAGAGAAGATGAGCCAAAAATGAGATTCATAGAGATGGAATGTGGTGCGGGGAGCGGGATTTGAACCCGCGAACCCCTACGGGACAGGCTCCTGAAGCCTACGCGCTACAGGCTCTGCGCCTTTGGCCTGGCTTGGCTATCCCCGCCCCCATATAAAATAATTTC
>QMXE01000026.1 GCA_003661975.1 Candidatus Bathyarchaeota archaeon | reverse complement strand
GAATTTAAAGATTGGCTACGCCGCCATCCAGATCATGGGGTAATGTATACGCCCATCGCTTTGATCTTAGACTTCTACCATGGCTGGGCACCTCCCAGACATTACTATCCTTGGCGCGGGGAGCCCTATCTTATCTGGGGTAACATGCCATACCGAAAAGGCGACCATCAGATCGATCTATTCTTCCGCGAAGTTTTTCCAGGCTATGAGAATGCAAGCTTCTATCATGATGAAAGAGGGATACTAACGTCGACGCCCTACGGCGACATATTCGATGTGCTACTCTCAAATATGCCAGAGTTTATTTTAAACCGCTACAACGCCGCGGTGGTGTTAGGTGAAACATATATGGAAGGCGAGTTTCTAGAGAAGATTAGGAAGTTTGTTGAGGCTGGAGGCTCCTTAGCGGTCTTCGCTAATCAGCTACGAGATGATGCGGAAGATCTCCTAGGGATAAGATTGCTTGGATCAACGAAAAAATGCGACCACTCTGTCCTATCCCAGGAGAATCTCATGATATACGAGCCGACTTTTACCATGCATGAAATAGAGGTGACGGGGGCAGAAGTTTTAGCCACTACAAGACATGGGGAGCCGCTAGTTACTAGTAAGAGGCACTCCTCAGGTGGGGAAGCCCTAGTCTTCGCAGCCGATTATGGACTCAGCGATCATTTGGATTTTCACAGCCCCATAGTTAATGAGCCTGATCGCCCGCTTCCATCGCCATATCAGCTGCTAAGGCATGTATATGCACTACTGTTTCCTTGGTTACGGAAATTTAATCTCGTTGAGGTAATAGGCCCTCCTATACAATACATTACATCGGTAACTGAGGATCCTTCGCGGTTACTACTCACTCTATGTAATAATGATGCGCAGCCCTGGTTTGGAAACGTTAAAATTAAGGGTGCCAACGTTGCGAGAGCCGTGAATTGGATGACTGACAAGCCGCTTCAAGGAGGTTCACATCTTAACGTTAAAGTTGCTCCTTACGATGTGGTCATCCTAGAACTTTATGCTGATCGTCCGGTAATCCGTTCTAAGGAGATATGCTGATGAGGAGTACGGCCATCAACAGGTGGCTCTTCACAGGAGTCTCCATCGAACGCTTAGCGGGGATTCTCTCGGACATAGGCTTTAACAGCGTTGAGTTGACTGCATGGGAAGTCCTGAATAAAAGTCATGAAGACTTAGAATCCATATGGGCATGTCTGCATGCGCATGAAATTGAAGTAAGCGCTATTAATGCTGTGGTGAGCTTCGTTCCCTACATTCACGGATCCATCACAGATAAAATATCTTGGAGAAGAAAAGAGTTTCTGCGAGTTCTTGAAAATATTATTGAAAAAATGCACATAATAGATTGTCATCGCCTAATAGTTTCTCCTGGACGCCAGGCGGAGAACTATCAGACCCGCGATGAAGCCTGGAGAACCACCGTTGAAAGTCTAAGGCATCTTGGCAAGTATGGATCGCGATATAACGTAGAGATTCTGGTTGAGGCGATGCCATTCCGCGGCCCCTTTAAATACTCTAGAGATATTAGGGGACTTGTAGAGGAGGCGGGTCAACCTTATGTTTATGCTTCAATGGATACTGGACATGTCGCCCTTGCAGGAGAGGATCTAAAAGTTGCCGCTGAAACTTTAGGGAAGCATCTTCATTATCTCCATTTGAGTAATGTTAAGATTGAATTAGGAAGGCCTTTACTTGATGAGCACCGTCCCTTATATGATGGTACAATTAGCATAGAGGAGTTTGCAGGCCTTCTCTCTATGTTGAAGGATGCGCCGCTTGCCATAAACGTCGTTACACTTAACGACCCTATAATTTGTGCTAAGAGATGCTTACAGCTGATAGGGAGTTCCCGTCGATAAAAGGGTAATTTGGTTATCGCTGATCTTTGTATGCAATGCATGGGAGATTATGCAGACTCAGCATATTATACGCAATGATGAGTGGATGAGGAGATAAGTATGAACATGCCAGTTAATCAAGAAAGGTGGATGCAAGCCAAAACATTAAAGTTCATAGGGGCTTAAAAGAGAAGTCTATAGGCGCATAGTAGTGTAGCCATTAGCTTCTTTAGATAACTAAATCTCTTGGAGATAATCGTAAGAGCAGGATGTATTTGTAGCCTCAATTGAAATTTTCCTTTTGTAGTTTTTTGGTAGTGCAATCTTCTTTAGATCTCTGTTCCTTGAAGAATTCATGTTAAGAAGCCCTGTCCTAGTAGAATTTGAAAGAATAATTCTGAATGTCCATGTCTCCCAAAGTATTAAGGCCCCTCCATTTATATACTTACAGTCAAGCATGTATACTTGACTACATATTTTCAGGTGGGATGCTAAATGAAGAAGGTTGGGTTGGGCATAATTGGCTGCGGATGGGCTGCCAGAGACTTATATGAGCCAGCTTTTAGATTTCTAAAGAACGGGAGAATAGTCGCTGTCATGGATATTGATGAGTCTAAAGCTAGGTTCCTAAAAGAGTTGTATAATGTTCCGAGATGCTATACAAATCTCGATGAGATGCTTAGAGATAAGGAAGTTGACGCTGTAGTGGTCTTGACGCCTCCGCATCATCACCTCGAACCCGTTGTTAAATCCGCTGAAGCTGGAAAGCACGTGTATTGCGAGAAGCCGATGGCCCCAACTATCGAAGAGGCCGACCGCATGATTGAAGCCTGCAGGAAGAGTGATGTTAAGTTCATGATCGCATTTATGAAACGTTTCAACAGGTCATTCAGGTTCGTTAAAGATTTAATCGATAAAGGCCAATTAGGCAGCGTCTTCGAGCTTAGAGCACGGTGGGACAATGCAAGAGTGAAGAGAATGCCTGAGTCCCAGTATCGCCTCAAATTGATCTCTGGAGGTGGATTTCTGCAGGAGGACGGTTCGCATGCGCTTGATATCTGTCGTTGGTGGCTTGGAGAGGTTGAGGAGATAAACGCCTACATAGCCATCGTTGCTCCAGATAGGCATGAAACTGAGGATGTGGCATGCGTAACGATGAAGCATAAAGGCGGTGCAATAAGTACGCTTCACATCACAATGATAACCCACAGGACAGGTGAGGAGAGCTATGAACTCTTCGGAACAAAGGGGACACTTGTCATGAGATGGCTCTATCATAGTTCAAGATCACCTGAGCCAGCTTTGATCCATCTATACAGAAATAGTCGTGAGGTCCAAGATCTGACTCTTAGCAGTTCATGGAATCCGCTTCAAGAATTAAGGAGCAATTGGCAGTACTTACGAGAACTCGAGCACTTCTGTTATTGTATTCTTCACGATGTTGAGCCTTACTGTACAGGCGAAGATGGAAGAGCTGTTGTTGAGATGGTTAATGCTGCTTACTTATCCGCATGGAAAAATGAAAGAATAAGGCTTCCACTTAAGAAGGTTCCGGATCTGAGGGAATTCTTTACCGAGCTCCGTTCTAGAAGTCCATGGTCTCTAGGTGAGATCGAGTGGAGTAGCTGGTATTAGCATCTCCTACTCAGATACGCTATCGCCATCCAAGAGGAATCATTACGTTCTCTCCAGTACGGGCTTCTCTGTTTATGGGTAGGGGAGAAGATCCGGCTTGCCGCGATGCATATAATATGAATGGTCTCGAAAGATATTTCTGAGTGCCTTGGGAAGATGTCTGCGTGAGGCGATATTGATGTTCTCTGAGGACCCTTATATTAAGATTTCTGGGGATAGGATAATTTTGGGAAACCGTAATCTAGAATTCATCTTCGATCCTGAAAGTGGAAGGATAATGGAGATTCTGAATAAGCAGAGGGATCTACAATACTTAGTGCATGAATATGTTGAGGCTACTGGTGGAGGCCCTATATTCAGCCTAACATTCCTCGGGGAGAAATCTACTTTTAAGGCTTACCCGCTTAGGTTAGAAGGCTTTAGATTCAATGAATATCAGAAGGAGGCGAGTCTTACTTTAAAATACTATGTGAGAGAAGCTGAAGTAACTTGTCAGATCCGCATTCCAAGACGAGGAGAACTCTCCTACTGGAGAATAAGCATTGAGAATGGTTCTGCCATGGATATAGTCGAGGTTACCTTTCCTCTTCTGTTAGGACTTAGGATCGGCCGGAATCATGAAGATGACATCCTCGTCAGGCCGAATAGATATGGAGAGAAGATACCGAATCCAGTTGAGAATCCATTTAGGCCAGTAATAAGGTATCTTGGATCAGCATCGATGATGTGGATGGATCTATATGATCAAGTTGGAGGATTGTATCTGGCCAGCTATGACAGAGGACTCATCATGACTGACCTTGAGGCTTCATCCATATCGAACTTTAAGGCCTTGAAGATGAGCCTTAAAAAATATGTCTATATACCTTCTGGGAAAAGTTGGAGGTCTGAATTATATGTAGTCGGAGTTCATCTGGGCGATTGGCATTGGGCTGCTGATCAATATCGCAGATGGGCTGAATCTTGGATGGAGAAGCCTGATCCTCCTAAGTGGCTGTTGGAATGTGATGGATTTCTAGAGAAGAACCTTAAGGAAGAACCGAGATTATCATTTAGGGATTTACTGTCGATTTATGAAGTGGCAGATGAGATCGGTTTAAGTTATGTTGTCATCTCCGGCCAGATGGTTGGGGAGGGATGCTGCGACAGATTCTATTATCCCGATCCCCTTTTGGGCTCAATAGATGATCTTAAAAGGGGAATAGAGGAGATTCATAGGAGAGGTGGGCATGTAACCTTCTACATGAATGGGCAGGCTTTTGATCCTAGATACCCGAGACTCCAAGAAAAGTATGATGGGAGGATACCGGAGGATATTCCAATTCCGTCATGGGAAGAATTTAAGGAGTATGCCATCATAAGGTATGATGGCTCTTTAGTCGGCCAGTATCCGATCGAGGAATATCCATTCTCGGAGGGCAGAAGAGGACAGTTTAGTTATCCCTATAGGTTTTATATTATGTGCCCTGCATCTGAGGGCTGGCGTGATTATCTGAAGGATTGGCTTTTGAGATACGTCAGAGATTATGGAGCTGACGGCATGATGATCGATCAGATCGCTGCAGACGATGCAAAATACTGCTTCAACTTTATGCATGGCCATGAGCATCATGGATGCTGGACTCAGGGCTACTGCCAAATGTTAAGGGAGATGCTTCATGAGGGGAAAAGATTAAGCGCTGACTTCTGTCTGGGCTGGATAGAGGGTTTTGGTGACGCTTATGGCCAATACGCTCACTCCCATCTAACCCATGGAGTGCAGGCTCTAGTTGCTGGGGAGAAAGGTGGATCTTGGGCTCAATATCCCCATCTAGAAGTCTGTAGATATACCTTCCCAGAATACATAACTTTTGATGGAGGGGCATTATCTACTGGAAGCATTGAGATGCGTAAGAGAATAATTAATGGCATCTTCCTTTTGGGTTCACGATTCAACGTCTACTACAATGAGATCTTAGCATCAAGGGAGTATGCTGAGTATGTGAAATGCGCCGTTAGATTGAGGAGGAAAATTAAGCCATGGCTGAGAAATGCTATATTTCGAGATACGAACGGTTTGGGGGAGACGCCGAATGACGTATCAGCAAAGATATTCATCTCTGAACATGGATTATTGATCACGCTGGATGATGAACGCAACGAGAAGAAACCATTCACGCTACAAATAAACCTGAATAAATATTCCTTAAGGGAGATTGAAGAGGTCACGCAACATACCTTGGAATCGACGAGAAGATTAAGGTTCAATGTGGATATGGGATGCTTGACGATTTATGTTGATGGCTTAAATGAGTCCTTTCCGCTCTCAGCGATCACCGTGAAGGCTAAAAACCAGAGATAAACAAAAATAAAATAGTCGGTGGAGCTTATGCTTTGGCGGGGATAAAATGTTCAGTTGCATTAAAATTCTAGGTGAGGTATTGGAAAGATTAGATTCGGCTTCGAGGAGTGGCCACTCACCTTTTGCCACATTAATCGCTAAGGAGAAAGATAAGAGGCAGATGATACAATTAGCCGTTGACGCCCACAATCCGGGAGTCTACTGTCTTAATGTGCCAGAGTTAACATTAGAGGTTTACCGCGGAGTTAGGCGGCTTCTAAGCCAGAAGTGCGGGGAGAAGTTTGTGGCGGATAAGCCTCCTAGCGATAAGAGCTTCGGATATTTGACAATGACGGCCACAAGGAATAACGTCATCGACCTAGTCATAAGTCTACTTGAGAAGATGGGCTTCAGCACAGATCTAACACTAATACTCGAGGAGTTCACGGAATAAGACTTATCAACCGAAAAAAAGATATTTTAGGCGTGATGGGATTTGAAGTTTGATCTTATAACGGGGATCTTCCCAGCTCAGATTAAGAGAGGACTATTTAGACATGAGGATTTGATACTCGTTCTGACCACCAAGAGGCTGATACTTTTACCGCTTAGAAAGGTCATGGAGAAGAGCCGTGAAGGCGACGATCAGCAGGCGGAGATAAGCGATATACCTATATTGAAGAATGAGGAATTGGAGAGAATGGCTAAGGGAGATAAGCCGCTCGTCGTCGAGGTTGAATCTGAAGGATTAAATCGTTTGGTTGAGGATCTGAGTGGGAGATCAATAAGCCTAAGCGACATATTAAATGCGCGGGTTACCCTTAAAGATAAAACTTTAACAATTACTCATCGGGACGGAATGGAAAAGCTGACCATTAATTCCAGCAGGAAGGATCTGCGTGAATTAAAAGAGCAGCTAAAGGCTCTGCTCGGAGAAAGATATAAGGGTAGATAACGGATCATCCCATGCAATATCTTTCTAGCTTAGGATAGAAATGGCGGCGTAACGTATCCTAAGAGAGCCTCCAATATCGAGGAGAGAACGAAGATTAGAATGGCCTTTAACATGAGTGGAAGACTATTCGCGGCTCCTATTTTAAGCGCTTCTATTCTTCCAACGTCGCCGTATGTTCTTCGAGGAAGAAGCCATGCCCTCCCAATCCCCTCTCCCGCAGCCGCGGCCATGGAAAGGCCGAGAACATCCAATATAAGCGGCGGAAGCATAAGTAATAGAATGAACGGTGCATCAAGGATTATTATCGGAATTAATGCGCCTAAAAGCATATACCTAAATATTATCGCTGGCATTGCCAGATTGAGGAGGCCGGGAACGAACATTCCTAGGATACACTTACGGAGGATACTGTAGTTGAGAAGGCAGATGATCTTGTCCATGAATGGATTCTGACCCATAACTGAGAGCAGCGGAACCGGATAGATCCTTCTCATCTCATAGTGAACGTCAAGTAAATTCCATAAATGCTCAGGAGAGCCCATCAGTATAGAGCATATCCATATTCCTATACCAATAATTAAGCCTGAGAATCCCAGTGAGACATACCGTTTGATCTTAGGCCATTCTATAATCGTGGATATCCGCAAAGATTATCACCAGACAATATCCAGTTAGGTCAAGGCGAATATATAATTTGAACTCCTGTGAAGACTGAGTGGAAATTATTTTGAATCCCTGCATGGGGATTTAGGAAACAAGATATATTCTTCTATGCGGTATATTTTTCTTGGAGATCCCTGTTGCCCTCTAGATCCTCTAGTATAATTATTCCTGCGATAAAGAAGGGCATAACATACTTTGGCTATAAGGCTTATCTACTTCTCATAGATGAATGGGGCATATCGGGATTCTGTTATGGGAAGCTTCTGGGCTGGAAGGATATCCTCACAAGATTGATACTTGGACTTCTAGGCGGATTAATTGGCAAATTAATTTTCGGCGGGACCCAGGGAGCCATTCTGGGCGCTATCGCCATGACGGGCAGTCACGACCCAGAGATCGAGAAACAGTCTAGGCATGTCTTAGATGAGCTTGCATCCTCCAAGATGGCTGGGAACGAAGAGTTCTTGATTCCCACATCATCTATTAGGGTAGCGAGACTGAAAATCGGGAAGAATGACTTATCGGTTTTGAAGATCAGAGTTGGATGGAGGGGAAGAACATTCCTCATTAGAAGAAAAGACGCGGATCGTATAGAGCCGATTTTAATCAAGTTTTTAAGGAATAGGTTTGAAATCGAAGAGTAAGGGGCAGATTTTTGAATTACTGATTTATAGTGCCTCTTCCCTTTCTTAATTTTGGTGGTAGGGCTATGAAAAGGGTGAATGTAGGCGTTCTTGGATACGGTTTTGTCCAAGAGACATTTCACCTCCCATCCTACATGGAGATCCCAGAAGCAAATGTGTTGGCCATAGCTGGTAGGAGAAGGGGAAAAGCAGAGGATGTAGCCAGAAAGTTCGGAATTCGGAAAGTCTATTCAGGAGATGATTTCATTGATAAGATCTGCTCAGATCCCGAAATAGATGTTATAGATGTTGGATTGCCGAATTTTCTCCATCAAAAGGCATCTGTAGTAGCGGCTGAGAACGGCAAGCACATAATCTGCGAAAAGCCCCTTGCCCGCAATATCGATGAGGCAAAGATCATGGTGAATGCCGTTGAAAGATACGGCGTAATCGATTGTTATGCTGAAAATCAAGTCTTCTTTCCGCAGGTAGTCAGGGCTAAGGAAATAATCGAGAATGGCGCCATTGGCAAAGTCTTCTGGGTGAGAAGTAGGGAGGCTCACTTCGGCCCCCACTCCGACTGGTTCTGGAATCCAAACTTGGCTGGAGGAGGAGTCCTGATGGATATGGGATGCCACTCAGTTGAGGTTGCAAGATACCTGATCAATAAGAGGCCCGTTGAGGCAAGCGCTTGGGCTGCAACGCTAGTTCATGACACGAGAGCCGAAGATAACAGTATAGCTCTAATCAGGTATGATGGAGGAGAGCTGAGTCAAGCAGAGAATAGCTGGGCTGCGCATGGAGGTTTAGACTTGAGATTTGAGATTTACGGATCTGAAGGTGCGATATTTATTGATACAACAAGGGAGACTGGTATCAGAGTATTCACTGTCGCCTCTGAGGAGAAGGTTGGATATGTCGTAGAGAAGGCTGAAGTTAAGAGGGGATGGATGTATCCAATATGGCGTGAGCATGAATTATACGGGTATCTCTCTGAACTTCAGCATTTCATATCTTGTATAAGTAGAGGGGAGAAGCCGAGGGAGACGTTCAGAGATGGATATATAGTGAACTGTATACTCGATGCATGCTACAAGTCAATTAGGACGAAACGATGGGAAACGATCATTTACAGTTAGACTTCACTCCTCGCAATGATACTCAGCGATCCACCTAGACCTTTTTGACCTATTTATTGCCAAACCGAATCCGGAAGAAATCTGATTCAACCAAAATTAGATATATAGAGCGTTTGGGCTATTCTCTATGTAAGCATCCCGGTTTGTGTTTGCCTTAGAAGGGATGACTTTTATGAATGAGGATTTGGCGGATGTTCAGAATCAGAGGCCGGAGAATGAGATCGAACTTGAGAAGGTTGGAATTGAAGGCTTAAAGAAATACGTCATAATAAGGAGACCTGATAAGACCTTTCATGCGATAGTTACAATTAACAGTTATGTTACTCTTCCATCGAATCTTCGAGGAGCACACATGAGCAGATTTGCTGAGTCGATTGCCGAAACCCCGGTTGAGACCTCTTCAATAGAGGATTTAGCAGAGGAGATAGCGAGGAAGGCCTATCAGAAGCATGGATTCCACTCCTACACTGAAGTGTTCGGAGAATTCCCTTATAGGAGGATTAGGCCTAATGGTGGGGAGGAGAATGCCATAGCCGAGATGTTCGGAAGATTCTCAACTAAAAATGGAAGGAAGTTCGTTGGAGTCTCCATTAGCGGTGTCTTGGCATGCCCATGCTCGAAGGAACTAACGGGAGGATTAACGCATAATCAGCGGGGTAAGATCATAGTTGAGATAGACGTCTCCAATTGTAAAGTCGACCTTCTAGATGTTATTAGGATATGCGAGGATAGCTTCAGCTCCCCAACATTCTCTATCCTAAAGAGGACGGAGGAAAGAGAGGTTGTGAAGAAAATCCATGAGAACCCGATGTTCGTTGAGGATGTTGTTAGAAAGTGCGTTCAGCTCTTAAGGGAGAAGTTTCCCGGAAGATACTGCAGAGTTAAATGCGTAAGTTATGAATCGATCCATGACCATAATGTTTGCTCCGAGTGGAGCGGCATACTATAGCACTCAGGCTTCCCGGCAACCTCACTCCTCTAATCCTCTGTCCCTTCTCTCCTCAAGCGTCTTCTTTATTGCCAACTCAACCTGCTTAACGGCTGTTCCAAGATACATTTCCGGATCTAAGGCCTCCTCGATCTCTTCCATGCTCAGTAGAGACGTTATTCTATCATCCTCCATGATGACATCTTTGAATGGCCTCTTTTCATCGGCGCTCTTAATGGCTAATCTTCGAACGAGCTCATGAGCCTCCTGCCTGCTCATTCCCTTTCTAGTTAAGGCGAGCATGAGAGCCTCAGACATTATTCTGCCCTGAGTTAACTCAATATTCTTCCTCATCCTCTCCTCGTCAACCTCGAGATTTGAGAGTATGCCTATCATTAGATGGAGCATATAATCTACTAAGATGCATGCCTCCGGTATGATAAATCTTTCAGATGAGGATTGAGTGAGATCCCTCTCGTGCCATGTTGGGATATTCTCTAATGCCGGTATTACTAGTCCCCTCACGACCTTAGCTAAGCCGCATATCCTCTCGCATAACTCCGGATTCCGCTTATGGGGCATAGTTGAGCTGCCTACTTGCCTTTCACGTTTGAAGGGTTCGAATACCTCGCCGATCTCTGTCCTCTGAAGCTCCCTAATCTCAGTCGCGAACTTATCGAGCGTTGAGGCTATAATGGCTAATACGCAGACGAGCTCCGCATGCCTATCTCTCTGAATTATCTGCGTTGAGACCTCAGCAGCCTTCAATCCGAGCTTCTTCATTACGAGCTCTTGGATCTTAAGGGCGTGCCTTCCAAGTCCAGCCTGAGTTCCAACGGCTCCACTCATCTTTCCAACTATTAAGCGTTTTCTGCATTCACGGAGCCTTTGAATGTGTCTTGAGATCTCCCTCATCCAAACCGAGAGTTTTAAGCCGAATGTTATTGGCAGGGCATGCTGCCCATGAGTTCTACCAATCATTATTGTATTCTTGTATTTGTCCGCTTGCTTGAGGAGGATTAACTCAAGATCATCAAGTTTCTTACCTATTATATCTAATGCATCTCTAAATTGGAGAGCCTTGGCTGTGTCAACAATATCATAGCTCGTTGCTCCCAAGTGTATGTATGCCCCGCTTGGCCCGCAGACCTCCGCGAAGGCCCTGACGAGGGACATTATATCATGCTTGATCTCACGCTCAATCTCCTTTATCCTGCTAACCTTAACATACTTCGTTGAGGCCATCTTCTCTATCTTCTCAGCATCCTCCTTTGAGATGTTGCCGACTTGAGCGTGCGCCCAGGCAAGAGCAGCCTCAACATCTAAGAGTCTCTGGAAGTAGTTTTCCTCCTCGAAGACCCTGAGCATCTCTGGAGTTCCATATCGCCCAGTATCTATTGGTAGAATGGGCAAGACATGCCGCACCTCACACTAACTTAGAACTGATGAATATTTAATGATTAAATCATCGTGATTATAGGTTTAATGTGAAACTTAAAATCTGACGCTTCCATGCAGGGCAGGATGCAGATATGACGTGGAGAACCGGGATAGTATTCTCTTCGGCGTGTCTCCTCCATAAGGCTGGGAAGTATCATCCGGAATCTCCAGCGAGGTTAAGGCTTATAATGCGGGGAATAGAGGATTCCAATTTGCTAGAGAATGAGAGAGTTGTCCTCATAGAGCCTGAGGCTGCGAGTTTAGATGACCTCAGAATGGCACATTCAGTTCAATACATTAATATGATAAGGGATATTTGCAAACGTGGAGGTGGGCTCTTAGACGGAGAGACTGGAACGGCGATCTCTAAGGAGAGTTTTTTGGCTGCATCTTTCGCTGCTGGTGGAGCAATAAGGGCCGTTGAATTGGTGATGAATAAAAGGCTTAAGAATGCCTTTGTCTTGTGTAGGCCTCCTGGTCATCATGCTGGCTATGCATACGCTGATGGATTCTGCATCTTTAATAATGTGGCCTTGGCGGCTAAATACCTAATAAATGAGTACTCATTCGACGGCATACTAATATTTGATATTGATGCACATCATGGTAATGGAACTCAGGAGATGTTCTATGATACGGATGAAGTTCTATATATTAGCCTCCATGAGGATCCATCCGAGTTTCCTGGAACAGGATTTATCGATGAGGTTGGAGAGGGAAGGGGAACTGGATATACCGTAAATATTCCATTTCCTTACGGGACTTCTGATCCGGCTTATTGGAAGACAATAAAGTCTATAGTGACGCCTATATTAGAGCAGTATGAACCGAGATTCATTTTGATCTCAGCTGGATTTGACGGTTACTTTCGGGATTCCATAGGTGAACTCTCGCTTTCAGCCTACATTTACCTTAAGATCTTTCAGGTCATGACGGAGTTGGCACATAAATTTAGTGGTGATCGGCTTGTAGCCGTGTTGGAGGGAGGATATCATCTCGGATTCTTGAGGAAGATCGTCCCAGCCATCATATCTAGAATGGCGGGTCTAGAATTTAATTTACGTGATGATCGGCCTAAACTGGATATGACTGCCCAGAGATCAGCGGAAAAAATTATTGAGGAGGCGAGGAAGATCCAATCAAGATTCTGGAATCTCTAACTTGCCGATGCATGTTATTCTATAACTTCGATGGCTCCCTCTGGGCATTGAGACTCGCATGCATGACAGGCGAGACATTCATCTACATGCACAGGGGAGGATTTCCCATCAACTATCTCATAAACTCCGACGGGACATACGTCTACGCATGTTCCACAGCCAGTGCATTTCTCAGTATCCACTTTTATCTCGACCAAGCCGAATCACCCTTTTAAGATTTTATGAAATGATTTTAGCAGAGATAAAAGCTTTATGGAAAGGAGGGAATGAATTATTTTCTACTTAGCCTCCAGCCGATGTTGATTTTAACTGTAATTGACTATGTAAGCCCAGATCAGTCTTCGTAGAACTGGATTATTTGAGAATATAGCTTCGTCTTCGCATTTCAGAGAATTACTTTCAGATTGTATGTATGACATCAGTAGTTGCTCATGATCAACGTAGAGCACTATGAGGGGAAACTGAAAATCAAAAACCTTTACGTCATACAAGTATTTGAGTTCCTTAACTAAATATTTACTATTCTGCTCATTGGTCGTTATTATTTTGATCTTCACTGAGCGGGAAGCTAACTCGTCAAGTAATCTGCTAAACATTCTAGACAGAAGAATTAGGCTGTTCCCATTCGTGATTATATAGACTGACCTCTTCGCATTAATGAGCATCTCCCGCATCTTCTTGAAGATGCTTTGCTTTCCATTAATCGTCCACATAGAGCCTTGCCGCAATTTTTCCTGCGTTCTGGCTCTTTTAAGAGCATCTTCTAATGTGGAGATAAGCGACAAAAGATTTTGAGTAATATTCCGGTATGTCTGAAGATAAGATTTCAAAGCAATGTTAGGCGGGACAGGCAAGAATCTCTTCGGCTCTCCTGGAATCTCAGTAACGAAGCCCATATCGATCAGTCTTTTTAGCACCGGATAAACCTTTGTTCGCGGAACGCCGCTGAAGACGCTTAGCTTTCTCGCTGTTGCCTGCCCAACCTCAATTAAGGAAACATATAGTTTAGCCTCATATTCTGAAAGCCCTAAATATTCGGAGAGCCTCCGCCATAACGCTTCTACAAAACTACTTTTCACCCGAGCTTCCTTTAGTTCGCTAACAAAGACCATAAACTGATCATCTCTTTAAGACCTTAATAATAGAGTTGATGTAACTAGACAGGGCCAATACCTAGCAGCAGTCAAGTACCTGGTTATATCTATCAAATTAAACAAAATTTAAAAATTATTGTATTGTCCCATTCGAAATTTTATTCGGAACAAAAAATAAAATAATTTCAGCTACTTGCTTCCTCTTGAAGCCTCAACAATATCTCGGAGATCCTACCCTCAGTCTTTCTTCTTATGCTGGCATACTCGTCTATTAGTCTCCGTCGAACATCAGCCGATATCTCGCCACGCCTGAATCTCGCCTCAACCCGTTCAATATCCGCGTTTAAAGTCTCAATCTCAACTTCTGCCGCCTCAAGCTCCTTTATCAGCTCTCCATACCTGTCAGAAGTCGCTGTTATTTTATCTTTAAGTTCCGCGAGCCGCTTATTCAATTCTGAGATTCTATGTTCTATTGTTCTTCTTCTCATCCTCAACCTCTTTCTGGAGATTCTGCCACTTCTGAATTGCTCCTCGACAGACCGTAGCTCCATTGCGAGCCTCCTCTTCTCCTCATAGACCTTAACGAAATCACCCAGCAGAGTCGAGGGGACGGGTACGGTAACAGCTGCTGGATAAAAGAATCTTTTGATAAGGAAAAACGCAACGAATATTAAGACGGTAGCTCCAATCCATGTTAGGGGCTTGAACGCTCTCCAAAGAATTGAGTATTGATACTCAAGCATTATATGCGACGTGCTGAACTCCGTTACATTATACATTGTAAGAATCATTCTTGTTGCTAGTCCCTGCCTCTTAACTTGGAGATCTAATGGGAAATTCTTTGGTTCCGCGCCCTCAGGCAAATGAATTATTAACGAGAACTTTTTTATAATCACATTTTTGGGCTTAACGAGCTTTAATTTTAATCTATAGTCTTGCCAGCCAGTTTGTTCAATGTAAGTATCTAATGGAAGCTTGTAGGATACTAGGAACTCATTTTTTTCTTCAGGCTTCAAAGGCCTTTTAAGAGTTAAATTAATCTGAACGGTGTCCTCTCTACGAATCTCAAATATACTCAGAGGCGAGTATTCCCCATAGGCGTCTTGAACATGAATCTCGTCCGCTTTCGCTGGCAGGAATAAGGATATCTTATGGATCTCCGTCGGGTAAACATTACGGATTGAGTAGTAATCGAAGCCTGAGATTCCATTCCAAGCATCTAAGTTTATCTCCCTCCTCCACTCATCGATAATGAATGTCTTATTCGTTAATTGGTCAGTATTCCCGGTAGAATTCGAGGATGAACATATAACGCTTAGACCGCCATAATCTCCTATGGAGAGATCTATTCCCAAACAATGAATCATAAGTATTGTGAGTAGCAACGCTGCGAGAGCAAGTAGGTTCTTCCCGCTGATCTTCCTAATCAACTCCACCATCCCAAACCGCTAACAAATCTTACATGTCTTGAAAATTATGTTAACTTCAATCTTTTAAGTATGTCTCTTATCTCTTATGTTTAGCGGAGATATTCGCCTAAACTTAAATCAGGTGACATCTTAAGGAAAAGCTCAAAGTCCACCCTTCTTTAAGTAGTAGCCATCTTCCTTTTTTGAGCCGAAGCTCCTTACACCCTTCTCCTTCAGTTGTCTTCTTAACTGAGAGGCGTATTCCCTGCTGATCTCCCCTCTCTTCTCAAGATAATCTATTATCTCACCTGCCTGTCTCTCATTATCGCATCTTCTAAGGAAATCTATTACATCTGGACTGTATCCTCTGAAGTTCTGAAAGGCTACTTTTTCTCCAGATTCAATATCAGATCTAACGGATGTAATCGTTATCTTACTATTTCCGTCTGCTCCTTCCATTTCCCTAGCTAAGTTAGGGAATAGCCTTCTGAATCTTTCCCTGTCTATCTCCATCACTCATCATCCATATTCTCTAATTGATTATTTTTGTCATATCCGTGCATTAAAGGTTATTGGTGGTCTTCCCAGAGTATTCGCGCAGGGAGGCGCGTTTGATGAACCTGTCGAGTATTTCCTCCGCCTTATCTGTGATGGCGTTAGGGGATCAAGAGCCATTGCCTGCAATACTAGATCCTTTTCCCTCTCGAGAACCCCGTCTACGAGGAGCTGAAACTTGTCGAGGTGTAGATTTATTAGGCTCAATAATGGCTTGGGAAGTTTGAATCTTCTTATGGAAGTTATATTGTCGCCGGACACTTGAACGGGCAGCTCAACGAACCGTCCCAGCGGAACTCCTTCAAGCGAACCGTCATTCGGTATGTTGGCGACCAGAAGCCTTGTTTTTCTTCTGTTGCTTATCGCCGAGATTATATCGATGGCATACTCCTTCGACGGGGTTATCTTAGCATCCTCCAAGCCTCTTGACATTCACAGCAGACTCTCTATTCTTCTCCTCTCCTTCTCAAAGACCTCTTGTTTTAGCGTCTTATTTTCATAATCTATATAGCCGCTTATCTCCTTTAGGATAGGCCCATATCTTGAATGATTAATCCAACCATAGAGATAATGAAAGAACTCTGAGGTATACCTGTCACTAAGGGTCGGTGGAACGCTGAAGAGTCTGTAGAGATCTCTCCCAATAAGATATCTATGATTGACTATGATCTGTTCGTTCTCTTCAAGGAATAGAGCCTCCAAGAATGCATATACGCTTTCATCTCCATAGGATAGATCAATTGTCCATGTAAAATGATTTATTCCAGCAGCCGATACATCCAGTCTTTCTGATTTCGAAATCTTCAGTATATCAGATGCTAAGCGCTGTATGTGGCGTAAGCCATGGCACAGTCCGATTATCCTAATATGAGCCGCTTTTTCGGCGGCCTCACATATTGGAGTCATCGGATATGTAAAATCCATTACTGTGGCTTGTGGGGAGACATCTTTAATCGTCTCAGCTATCTCAACAACCGCTGGAATCTCTATCATGGCTTTCAGTATTCCACTTGGGCCTACTGTATCTCCTACGACCTCAATCGTTCCGAGGCGGAGGGGAATCTCTATTATATCCTTTAGGATTTCTAGGCCTTCGCTCCTAATGGTTACTATGACGAAGTCTACACTCTCTAAAGCCTCCTTAAGGCTTGTTGTGAGCTCTTATCTCCAATTGCACCTTCTCGCGTTTAACGATTTGCTTACCACATTAAGCCCTTTCTTCATCGATATCCATCAAGACAAGTTCGCTTCCTCATAGATCATTCGCCCTAAAGATATCTCCGAATATGCCCAG
>QMXE01000025.1 GCA_003661975.1 Candidatus Bathyarchaeota archaeon | reverse complement strand
AGTATAGGAGTTATAGGCGAATGTTCCAGTCAATACAAGAAGTAGGCGTAAACGAAGATGGGAAGACCTATTTAGCCACTCAACAACTCTCTAAATGCCCAAAAAGTGGTGGGCCGGGCCGGATTTGAACCGGCGACCTTCGCCGCGTGAAGGCGACGTCCTAGCCAACTAGACTACCGGCCCAATAGCCTATTTTCTCGAATTCCCCCTTTATATTTTTCGTGGAGAATTGCGAGGCTGGCTTTGCAGAAAATTATTAAAGGCTAAGTTTATTCTGATCATTTTAGTGTTGGGCCCGTCGCCTAGTCAGGATAGGGCGTCGGCCTCCTAAGCCGATGGTCGAGGGTTCAAATCCCCCCGGGCCCGCCAAAACTCTCATTTGTCATGAAGGGGCTCATCAGCGTGTTTTGTGTTCTATTTGATGGTGAGGTTCCTTTAGTTGTTGCTGGAAGCGTCTCTTTCAGGCTTGAGGACTCAGATTTTGTGATAATCTCCGTTGGGAATGAGGGGATGAAGAGGCAAAATGAGCTGAAGTGTAGAGGCGATCTGACTATGTGCCCAGACCGGTTAGGCCTGTCCTTCCGAGAAACGGAATTCTCCTCCTTCTAAGGGTCTTAATCATCTTCTTCAGCCTATTATACTGCTGAAGAAGAAGCTTCACATCTCTCTCAGAAGTTCCGGATCCCCTAGCGATCCTCCTAATCCTAGAGGACTTTAAGATTTTAGGATTCTCCCTCTCCTCGGGGGTCATCGACTGGATTATAGCCCTCCACTTCTTAATCTGCTCTCCAGCAACCTCCATCATCTCATCTGGAATCTCATATCCAAATCCGGGGATCATCCTTAGGATCTTGCTGATCGGCCCCATCCTCTGCATGGCCTCAAACTGCTCATACATATCCGTTAGCGTGAATCTTCCGCTGAGAAAAGCCTTGGCTCTCCTCTTCGGAACCTTAACCTCAGCCTCGCGAACCCTCTCCAATAATCCCTGAATATCACCCATCCCCAGTAGTCTACCGACGAATCTTGGGGGATCAAAGGGTTCAAGATCATCGATCTTCTCTCCAGTTCCAATGAATTTTATCGGCGCTCCGGTGGCTGCAACGGCTGATAATGCCCCTCCGCCCCTAGCTGAGCCGTCAAGCTTAGCAACGATTATCGAGCCTATCGGGGTGGCCTTATGGAATGCCTCAGCCTGAGCAGCAGCCTGCTGACCTATAGTCCCATCAATAACGAGTATAGTCTCGTCTGGGTGGATCTTAGACTCAAGCCTTCTCATCTCATCTATAAGGCTGGCCTCATCCTTATGTCTGCCGGCAGTATCTATCAATACGACATCATAATTCTCAAATCTCTTAAGCCCATCCAGCGCTATCCTCACGGAGTCACTCTCATCCTCATCGCCATACACTGGAACATTTATTTGATCAGCTAGCTGCCTAAGCTGAGCGTAGGCTCCGGGACGATAGGTATCAGCGCATATAAGAGCCGTCTTATAACCCCTCTTCTGAAGATACCTCGCTAGCTTAGCGGCTGTCGTGGTCTTCCCGGAGCCCTGAATCCCAACGAGCATGAATACATTTCTCCTTTTAGGATCGATCCTTAATGGAACCTGCTTCTCACCCAGAAATCGTGTGAGCTCCTCATAAACAACCTTTATCACATGCTCCCTTCTCGAGATCCCAGGCGGGATCTCCTCCTTAAGAGCCCTCTCCTCGACTCTCTTAGATAGATCTAAAACCAGCCTAACATTTACATCGGCCATAAGGAGGGCTCTTTGAAGGTCGCGGATGAGCTCTCTTACAGCATTCTCATCGACGGCTGAGGCTCTCAGAAGCTTCTTGAGGGAATTGTAGAGGGAAGATCCGAGCTTTTCAAGAGCCAAATCCAGCATCTCCAAACCAAGACGATCAAAGAATATTTCAAGATTGAAATCCATAAATCTATCCCTTCGTGTGATAACTAAGATTTATCAGCGATGGAGTCGTATTAATTGATGAGCCAAATGCCTCTTGGCGGGATATGATATGAGACGCATAGACCTGAGAAGCGATACCGTAACGCTTCCAACAGAGGAGATGCTTGAGGCCATAAGAAATGCCGAGCTTGGAGATGATGTTTACGGCGAAGATCCGACAGTGAATCAACTTGAGGAGATGGCGGCTGAGAAGATGGGGAAGGAGGCGGCGATGCTGGTTCCAAGCGGAACAATGGCTAACCTCATATCGCTAATGGCGAATACCAGACGTGGAGATAGCGTGATACTCGGAGTGGACTCACACATATACAGATATGAAGTCGGAGGAGTCTCGGTAATAGCGGATCTACTGCCAATACTAGTAAAGGAGAAGATGGGATTCATGGATCCAGCCGAGATAGAAGCGGCGATCCAGCCCGTCGATCTCTACAGGGCCCCGACAACGCTCATATGCATAGAGAACACCCATAACAGGGCTGGAGGAGTAGTAATAACTCCGCAGCAAATAGAGCAGATAAGAAGAGTCGCTGATGAGCATAATTTAAGGCTCTACATGGATGGAGCGAGAATATTCAATGCAGCCGTAGCCCTAAAGGTGGATGTGAAGGAATTCACGAGGCACGTTGACAACTTAATGTTCTGCCTCTCGAAGGGGCTGAGCTGCCCAATAGGATCAATAGTCGTCGGAAGCAGAGAATTCATCGATAGGGCAAGGAAGATCAGAAAGATGCTCGGTGGAGGAATGCGGCAGGCGGGAATAATAGCGGCTCCTGGAATAATAGCACTAGAAAAGATGATCGATAGATTAGAGGAGGATCATAGAAACGCCCGGCTTCTAGCTGAGGGACTCGCAAAGATAGATGGGCTGAAGGTGGATCTGAGAACGGTTCAGACGAACATAGTGATGTGCGACGTTGATGGGCTTGGAGTCTCAGCTGAGACATTCGTTGAGAGACTGAAGGCTAGGGGAGTCCTCATAAACAGCATAAGTAGCAGCAGAGTTAGATTCGTAACTCACCGGGGAATAGAATCGGGAGACATAAAGGAGGCACTGGCAATAATAGAGGATGAGGCAAGAAAGATCAGAAATGAAAGATCATGAAGTGTATTGCGTCTCTAAGACTGCTACTTGGTCCTCATGATCTTCGTTCGCCCCATGATCCGCCAATACTCAACCTCAACTCCCTCGCTGAGCCTAGACCTCAGATCCTCATCGTCTGGAAGCGGAGTCTCAAAGACCTCGTATGTTTCTAGATCCATTATTTGAACGGCGTTGGGCATAACGGAGATGACCTGCCCACTCCTCTTCTCGATTATTGGAACCTCAACCTTAGCGTCAACGGGCTTAACGAAGCTCCTCTTAACACCATCGAAGACGCCTATTGTGACGACCCTAGCCTTCGCGGCTCCATGCTTTCCAGGCTTCGACTTCGTCAGATCAACGATGCGGCACGGCTCATTATCGACTATCACGTAGCTCCCAACCTTTAAGCTCCCAACATCAACAGGCTTACTCATGGATCATCCATCCGTGAAACCTAAGGCTCCCACTAATATTTATAGAATCAATTATTTCATTATTTCGGTCAAAAAATGTAAAAGATAAAAGGCGACATATCTATATGTCAAGCATCCCCGTAAATCATTTCGGCGCGTGAGAATTTGTCTGGAAAGGCAGGCATAATCGCCCGCACGGATCGTGAAGAAGCGATCTCACTCGCAGATAGGATAGTAGAGATCCTCTTAAAGGAGGGCTATGACGTCCTATTAGAGCCAGCCCTAGCCGAGATCATGCATAAACCTGAACTTTCAGCCCAACTCGACAGGATGAGGGTGGACGTGATAATAACGATCGGAGGAGACGGCACAATATTAAGGACTTGCCTTCAAATCCCAAAGCCTGAACCGCCAATCTTAGCTGTTGACATGGGAGTAAGAGGCTTCCTAACTGAAGTCCCGCCTGAAAGGGCAATAGAGGCCGTAAAGAAGTATCTGAGGGGAGAATATACTATAGAGCAGTGTAGCAAGATAGCCTCATACATTGGGGATAAGAGGCTTCCAGACGCGCTGAATGAGGTATTCGTGACATCCCGACACTTAGCGAAGATCCTACACGTAAAGGTAAGCATGAACGATGAAACTGTAATGTCATGCAGGGCCGACGGGGTGATAATAGCATCCCAGGTAGGCTCAACAGGGTATGCACTATCAGCGGGAGGCCCAATTATAGATCCAGGCTTAGAAGCCTTCGTATTAACCCCCGTCTGCCCCATAACTTCGATCCGCCCGATAGTCTTCCCCTCATCATCGACTGTCAAGATAGAGATGATAAGGCCGAGGACCGCCATGGTAGTCATCGATGGGCAATATCAGAAGATGATAAATGAGGATGAACCCTCACTAACGATCAGAAAGTCGGAGCATAAATCATCATTCATAAGATTTGGTGGGAGCTTCTATCAGCGCCTAAAGGCCAGACTCCTATTCTCAAGAGAGGAAAGCTAACATGAGCGATAAGCGGAGAGCAGTGGTAGTTGACACCACGGCCTTCATAGCCGGCTTCGACGCATACAACACATACGATGAGGTTTACTCGATACCCGAGATAGAGAGGGAGCTCATGAGAGGCTCAATGGCAAAGACGAGATTGGAGATGGCGATAAAGTCTGGGAGGCTGAAGATACGAGAGCCAACCTCAAAGGCGATTAGGGAGGCTGAGAGCGCATCAAAGGAGATGGGCGACTTCCAATCGCTATCAGAGGCAGACATAAAGATAATAGCATTAGCCATACAATTGAGAGATGAGGGATACGAGCCCAGAATAATAACTGATGACTTCTCAATACAGAACGTCGCAAAGAAACTCTCATTAGAATATGCGTCCATAACGACCCACGGAATAAAATATCACCTAAAATGGATACTGTATTGCCCTGCATGCAGAAAAACATACCCGCCGGACTACAAATTTGAAAACTGCGAAAACTGCGGAACAAAACTCAAACGTAAACCATTAAGCAAGGCTCTTATACGAGGCTCGAAGGGACAAAATAAAAAGGAGTTTGGGAAGCTCAAGCTGTCGGAGGGGGGAGACGAGAGGGGTCCATGACAGGTTGAGCTTCCCAGAGAAATACTTTAGAGATTAATTGAACGCTATAAATCTTTCGATACGTTTAACATTCCCCTCCGGCAATTAGAGGCTGAAGATCCGGGAATGATCCGTAATGAAGATCATACGCATGGATATTAAGCACGGCTCAGTCACCCTCATGCCCGAGACGCTAGATGACTTCTGGGTATTATATAATGTGATCGATAGGGGAGACACCGTCTATGCTAGGACAAGAAGGGAGATCAGGCTGAACGAGAGATACAGCCGACCTGAGAAGGGAAGGAGGATCACAGCATATCTAGGCCTGAAAGTTGAGGATGTAAAATGGGATAGGAGTATGAATCGCCTAAGGATCCACGGGATAATCTGCGAGGCTCCAGAGGAGATAGGAGAAGGCTCACATCACACATTCAATATTACACTAAATAAGTCATTGAAGATCGTGAAGGAAAATTGGATGAAGCATCAGATCGATCAGATAAGAAGGGCCGCTGAAAAGAAGATCAAGCCTACACTCATAATCTCAATTGATGATGAGGGATACTGCATAGGCATACTAAGAGGGTTCGGAGTTGAGATAAGAGCAGAGGAGCACATAACATTGCCGGGAAAGACTAGATCTGAAGAGCGGAGAAGAGCCCTCAGAGAACTATTCAAGTCGGCCGTTAAGGCGATAGATGAGACCCGCGGCGGAGGGGAAATGCCAATCGTAATACTAGGACTTGGATACGTAAAGAATGAATTCGTAAAGTATCTTGAGGGAAGACCTGAAATTAAAAGGAGCATAATAGATGTGAAGAGTGTGAATAGCACTGGCAAGGCTGGAATATACGAGGCTCTACGCTCAGGGATCCTAAGTAAGGCTCTAAGATACATGCGGATACTGAAGGAGGCTGAATCCATAGAGGAGCTGCTTAAACGCTTGGGCAGGGGAAGAGGAGACGTAACATATGGGATAAGGGAGGTTCAAAGGGCGAATTCTCTGGGTGCCATAGAAAAACTGTTGCTGACAGACTCTTACCTGCGTGAAGCATCAGATGATGAGAGGAGAATGCTTGAGGATCTGATGCGTGAAGTAGAGGAGAAGAGGGGCGAGGTTATAATAGTCAGCACGGAGCATGAGGCTGGAGCTAAGCTCAGCTCGCTCGGCGGAGTAGCAGCTCTACTGCGCTTCCCAATAGAATAGCCCCTAACTCATCTCCCTAATCTTCTCGCGGATCCTATCCTCAGCATAGGATGCCAGACGCTTTAACGAATCCTCATCCCTAGCCTCAACAGTTAATCTTATTAGAGGCTGAGTATTCGATGCCCTAATCAGGAACCAACCATCATCCTCAATAACCTTAACCCCATCAATAGTTAATGTCTCATATCCCATGCTCTTAAACTCCCTCGAGAGCTCATCCACAACCCTAAACTTAACGTTGTCCGGGCACTCAAACTTCATCCCCGGTATCCTAGGGTATCTGGGCATCGAATCGATTATATCCGATAGCCTCTCATCTCTCTTGGATAGAATCTCTGCGATCTTAAGGCATGCGTATAGGCCGTCATCGAAGTAGTAGAGCTCCCTAAAGTAGAAGTGTCCACTCGTCTCCCCTCCTAGGACAGCTCCCTCCTTAATCATCTTATCGACTATATACGTATGTCCAACCCTGCTCAGCACAGGCCTTCCTCCAAGCCTCCTAATAGTCTCCTCAACTATCATTGAACAGCTAACCTCAAAGACAACGGGGGCACCTCTATTCTCTCGTAGATACTCCTCAATGAGTAATAGGAGAATGGACGTTCCAGATACAACCCTCCCCCTATCATCAACGAATACAACTCTATCCCCATCCCCATCGAATCCAGCTCCAAAATCAGCCTCCTCATCGAGCACAAGCCTCTTCACATCCGTCAATGTCTCCTCAGATGGTTCAGGAGGATGAGCGGGGAATGAACCGTCAGGCTCAGAGTTTATCGCCGTAACATCTATCCCAGCCTCCTCGAATATTCTCGGAGTCAGAACTGAGCATGAGCCATTTCCGGGATCAACAATTATCTTAAGGTCATCAGCCAGCTCTATCCTCTCAGCGACATATCCGATGTAATCAAGAATTGCATTCTCATTCCTTACAAGTCTACCTCTGGATTTAGCCTCGAATTTCCCATGTATCGCCAGATCCCTAAGTCTCTCCATCCCCATGCCCATACTTATGAATCCCGTCTTAAGCCATATCTTAAATCCATTCCACTCTGGAGGATTATGAGATGCCGTCACCATAACCCCGCCTGTCCTGCCATAATGGGCTGAGGCGAAATTTAATATTGGAGTCGTGACGACGCCTATATCCTCAACGTTGATTCCCCCAGAGAGCATTCCCTTGATCAGTGATCTCGAGAGAGGCCCGCTGCTGTGGCGTACATCCCTGCCAACGAGCATGTCTCCCTCGCCATTCAGATAAGCCGCTAAAGCCCTACCTATCCTCTCAGCCACCTGCTCCGTGAGGTCTCTACCATAAATCCCCCGGATATCGTAGGCCCGAAATATCTCCTCTGAGATCATGATGCGTTCCTCAGAGGATATACTATCGAATCTACTGAAAAGCTTTAGGAACTAAAGACTTATTCACCGTTGATTCCCCGCCACATCCTCCAGTATGGGCTGAGTATATTCTCCCTGGTCAACTCGATTGAACTGTTCTTTCTGAGCTGAGACTTAAAAGTGTATTCTGCGAGCTTCTCAAGCTCGTCTGAGCCGACTCCGATCTCCTTAAGCGTAAGAGGCACGTTAAGTTCACGATAGAAGTTCATGAGCCACATGATCATCCTCCGCAAGTTCTCCAAGTCAGTCATCTCCTCATCGTAGATTCCAGCTGCCTCGCTGATCATCGCTATCTTATCAGCAGAGGAGGACAAATAGAAATCTAAAATGTATGGTAGGGCTAAAGCGACTGAGAGTCCATGGGGCAAATCATATATTGGCCCGATCGTCTGCCCTACGAGATGCCCAAGCAGAACACATGGATAATTAAAGGATAATCCAGCTAGGGTTGCAGCCATAGACATGTTATACCGAGCCTCCAAATCTCTGCCATCATCATAGGCCCTCTTAAGATACTGGAATATCGCCCTAAGAGCCCCGAGTGCCAGGGCATCAGTGAATGAAGTTGCCCAAGTGGAGATCATAGCCTCAACGGCATGAGACAGGGAATCCAGACCCGTATAGGCAGTAATCCTAGGAGGCAGAGAAACGGTTAATAATGGATCGACGATCGCGGCATCCGAATTATAAGCTCGCTTGAGATCGACCTCTTAGTCCACTCGAACCTTATAACGGCGAATCTCGTAACTTCACTTCCAGTTCCACTTGTAGTTGGAATGCATATTAGAGGCAAGCCCTTTCTGCGCACCTTATCCGCTCCAATGTAACTCTCGATAGACCCCTCATTCCGAGCTGACATGGCCGCTATCTTAGCGGAGTCTAGAACGCTTCCCCCGCCCAAACCGACGATCAAATCGAAACTTTCAGATCTAACCCTCTCAACTAATGGTTCAAGATCGGCTAGGGAAGGCTCGCCCCTAACATCATAAACATCAACATTCAAGTAATCGAGTTCATTCAGAACCCTATCGAGGTAACCGAGCCTCTTAACGTTAGGATCAGTGATCACAAGTGCTCTTTTAGGATCGAATCTTCTGGCCTCACTGCCTAGAGCCTCGAGGGAGCCTAAACCCAGACGGATCCTCCTAGGCCCCGTGAAGAGCATGATCCTTCTAAGGGCGGAGCTCCCGATCATCCCCTAACCCTCACGATGCATATTAACAGTTTAGGCCACATAAGACTTGTTACGGCTCTAAGCCTCGGATGGAAGCAAAAATAAGAGTTAATCAAACATTCATCATTTGAGACTGAGAAGCGCTATTTGGAAGTGAAGCCTAATCTTGAATTGCGCTGAGGAAGTTGAGGTTATAACGGCATATGGACATGAACTGATACATGCAACCCATAAGACCACATTTGAGATCACAAAGGATGAAGATTTAACTCCGAGGGGAGACTGCATAATCGCCGTTAAGGCTGATAAATCAGTTGTGGATTTAAGTAGAAGATTCAGGGAACTCGCAAGAAAACCGAATGCGGAGATAACGATAATAATCGAGTGTGAAGGCGAGAAGGAGATAGTTAAGGCCTCCGGAGATCCAAGGCTGACATATACTCACATGAGAGACTTGGTCGTCAGAAAGAGCACATACATCTGCGATAGAACCCTAGCGATAAAGGCGGATAAGGCGGCCTGCGACCTCTCAAGAAGCCTAATTAGGAAATTAAAGAATCCGGAAAACAAAGTGAAGATCACATTAAAGGTGAAATGTTAATGCCCATCGATCAATGCGTCGACGACTACCTGCCATCTTCCAGGAGCAACCTCGCGAACCCTCCTCGCCGAGATCGCGCGATCAAAGCTTCGACCAGCCTCTGCAACTGTCCTCCTAAGTTTATCCTCAGCCTCACCTATTGGATCAACGCCTCCCGAAAAGCAATAGAAATGTATGACTCCCCCCTCGGGCTTGATGGCCTCACAGGCCGAATCAACATACTCCAATGCCCTCTCAGGCAGATTCATTATCACGCGATCAGCAACTCCCTTAAGCCTCTCGCCTATTACCGTCCTCGCATCGCCGAGGATCGGAATAACCCTGCCTAAAACCCCATTAGCGGCAACATTCTTTTCAAGATACCTTACCGCGTTCGGATTGATATCTATCGCGTAAACCCTAACATTCTCGTGCATCTTCGCGATTAATATGGAGAATGGGCCTACCCCAGCGAACATATCAATTACGGTCTCATCTGATCTAACCTGCCTAGCGACTCTCATGTGCTCGAAGGATAGTCTGGGCGAAAAATATACTTTCTTAACGTCAAGGTAATATGTGCATCCGTTCTCGCGGTGAACAGTCTCAGTCCTACCTAAACCGGCAATAACCTCATATTCCCTCAGCCTCTCAACTCCCTCGACTGCACTTGCCTTAGCAAGGACAGTTTTAACGTTGCTGTGTGTCTGAAGTATCGCTTCCCCAACAATACTCTTGTATGCCTCGAGTTCAGGCGGTATCTCAACGATGGCGATCTCCCCGATAATATCTATCGATCTAGGGAAGCTCGCTAGGAGATGCGGTGGAAGCCTGTCGGCAACAGCCTCAAAGGCCTTCCTTGGCCTCCTCCTCAGCCTCTGAAATCTCCTCCTCAATATTTCATATTGGCTTAGGCTCTCATGAAACTCCTTAATCTCAAAGTCGGGCTTCCGAATCAATGGAATAAACAAATACTCCCCATCAGACTCTATCCTCAATTCCCTGTTGAGCAGATCGAGTTTTGAGGCTAATCTAATGGCTTTCTCCCCTTCTCTCTTCGGAACCCTCAGCGAATATGCCTCCTCTGGGATTCCCATCTATTTCGCCTCCGTCTCATTTCCGCCCATAATGGCTTAACCCTCACTTTAGCCCTTAAATCGTCACCCTGCTCCCTTAGGATTCTGGCCACATTCTCACATGTAACGGCCGTTGTAGTTCCAACCATAGTTACGCATGAAGCCCCCGCAGCTGCGCCTTCCAAGAGGACATCTATGACATCGTCTCGGGAAAGATCCAAGATTGAACACTCATGATTTATAAGCCTAAGCAATCCGTGAATTATTCCAGCGCATAATGCATCTCCGGCACCCGTAGGATCTATAACTGGAACCTTAAAGGCCGGAATATCAAAGATAGAATCTCCAATTGCCGCGACTAAACCCTTCTCTCCAAGACTTACAATCGCCATATCCGCCCCCATCATCCTCAATGAAGATGCAGCGGCCGCCGGATCATCGAAGCCAGTAATCTTCCTAGCCTCATCCATATTGCAGTGGAATATGCTCGTATACTTCAGTGAGGAAATTAGGAATTCCCATCCGTGCATGTAAGGCCTTACTGGATCAACGAATGTTATGGATCCGATCTCCCTGGCTCTTTTGAGGACATCCGCTAGACTCTCATCCAGCCTCCCAGTTAATCCAACTCCTCCAACATAGAAGATCCTAGGCTTCTCCCCCTCCAAAACTCTGAGGACATATTCTGGGCTTAGATGCCAATTCGCTCCAATATCCGTATGGAATCTCCTATCCTCGCCCTTAACTACGAGTATTAAATCCTTAGATGTGCCGCTCCCAGAGATCCTCTGGAGATGAGCTACTACACCATTATTCCTTAGCAGGTCGAGAATGAAGTCTCCGAAGATATCCTTGCCTACAGCTCCGGTGGCGCTGACCATCCACTCCTGAACTCCAAGCCCCCTCAGATCAACCGATACGTTTCCGCAGTGCCCGCCTATATGCATCTCTATCCCCCTAGGCGTATAGGTGACCTCGCCGGGAGACGAGATCCTCGGCAGATCAGCCGCGATCAAATCGATAACTAAGATTCCAGCGCATGTGACTAGCATAAGCATCACCAGTAGCAATATGGATGGTGACGTAGTCTCAGTAAGAATTTAATTGGGTGCTCTTAAATGCTTAGTTGATTACCAGCCGGGGGCTGGAAGCCTTCGAATTCACATTCATTTGAATATTTTTTAACTAAAGGTATAAATATCCCTTTATTTTTTAAACAGAGGGAAGTGTGGAGGCTCAAACTTGCAACATAAAACAGGCGAAGATAGATGGAGGGAGCAGCTCAAAAGGGTCCAAGAGAGAATGAGCAAGGTCAAGCATAAGATCGCCGTGATAAGCGGTAAGGGAGGTGTTGGAAAGAGCGTTGTAACGGCGAACCTCGCAGTTGCCTTCGCCTTAAACGGCAGAGAGGGAAGGGTAGGCATACTAGACGCGGATATTCATGGACCATGCATACCTAAAATCATCGGATTGAAGGGAACCAGACTTCAAGTGGGGCCTCCCGGAATATTCCCGGCATCCGGGCCCCTAGGCATCAAGGTCGTCTCTATGGATTTCCTATTACCCGAGCAGGAGACCCCAGTTATATGGAGGGGCCCGCTGAAGTATCAGGCTATAAGGCAATTTCTCTCTGATATTGTCTGGGGGGAGCTCGATTATCTCTTCATTGATCTTCCCCCGGGAACTGGTGATGAGCCCCTAAGCGTGATGCAGCTACTTCCAGACATGGACGGCGTTGTCATAGTAACGATCCCATCTGAGGTATCTCAGGGCGTCGTTAAGAAGGCCGTTAGCTTCGCGAGGCAATTGAAGACGCGAATACTGGGCGTAATAGAGAATATGAGCGGCTTCATCTGCCCAAATTGCGGGGCTGAAATAAACATATTCAAGGTTGGAGGCGGAGAGAAGATAGCGAATGAGATGGGAATCCCATTTCTCGGCAGAATCCCAATAGACCCTAAGATATGCGAGGATTCAGACGAGGGGACGCCATTCATACTTAAGCATAGAGACTCGGCTGCGGCAAAGGCCTTTACTGAAATAGTCAAGAAGATAGAGGAGATGGTTGAGGGGGGAAGAAGCAGCTCATGACCCATATAGTAGCGTCAACTGGAGGTAAGGGTGGAACTGGAAAATCCACATTCGCCGTTCTCCTCGCACTTAAGCTCTCAAGTCAGGGAAGAAGGGTTCTCCTATGCGACTGCGACGTTGAATGCCCAAATGACCATCTGCTCCTAGGAAAGGAGCTCGGGGAGTATAAGCCCATATATAGGGACTTCCCAAAACTAAACCCCCAAAAATGCATAAGCTGCGGTTCATGCTCAAAGGTCTGCAGGGAGAATGCGATATTCTGGGTAAAGGGAAAACCTCCAATCATATTTGAGGATCTATGTAGCGGATGCGGAGCATGCTGGATCATTTGCCCAAAGAAGGCAATAGAGACGAAAAAGAAGCTGATCGGAAGGATCTTTGAGACGAGGGTGAATGAGAACCTCTGGCTTCTAACAGGACTCTCCGAGCCGGGAATCACGGAGACGGGGCCAGTCGTGAAGGAGGTGAAGAAAAGAGCCCTAAAGGTCGCTGAGAAGATAAATGCTGAATTCCTAATTGTAGATACGGCTCCGGGAACTCACTGCAACGTTATACAGGCTCTACTCGATTGTGAGAGGGCATACATAGTCACAGAGCCTACACCTCTCGGTGCACATGACGCCGCATTAATCCTCGAACTTCTAAGTCTAATGAAGGTTCCATCCGAGATAGTTCTGAACAGATCAGATGTTGGAGACTCAAGCGTCATAGAGAAGATGGCAGAAGAGTATAATGTAGAGATAACGATTAGGATTCCATACTCTGAGAGGCTGCTCAGGGCATACTCTGAGGGAAGACTTGAGAGGGTGGTGGATCTAATATGAATATTGTCGTAGCCTCTGGTAAGGGTGGAACTGGAAAGAGCATGCTCGCAAGCTCCCTAAGCTTGCTCTTCTCTCAGAACTGGAGGATCGTTGCATGCGACTGCGACGTGGACGCTCCAAATCTAGGATTGTGGCTTGGAGTGACAACATACGATTCCGTCGAGCAGATATCAACATCAGAGAAGGCGAGGATAAACCCTGAAAAGTGCATTGGATGCGGAAAATGCTACGAAAACTGCTTCTTCGGAGCAATAGAAAGGATAGACTCAAAATTCAAAGTTAACCCCCTCCTCTGCGAGGGGTGCGGAGTATGCAAGCTCCTATGCCCAGTGGAGGCGATAGAGCTCACTCCCGTAATGAATGGGGAGATAAGGGTGAAGGAGACGAGGTGGGGTTTCCCACTGGTCTCAGGTAGACTTAAACCTGGAGAGACTGGATCCGGAAAGATAGTTCAAGAGTTGAGGAGGAGAGCCGAAAAGATAAACCATGAGATCATGATCCTCGACGCGGCCGCCGGGATAGGCTGTCCAGTCATAGCATCCGTGATGGGATGCGATTATGCCGTCCTCGTAACCGAGCCTACCCCAAGCGCCCTCTCAGACCTACAAAGAATACTCGAGATAGTGAATCACTTCAATATTCCATACGGTATAATCCTGAATAAGTGGGATATAAATCCGAAGGCTTCAGATGAGATAGCGAAGTGGAGCGGGGATAGATTCCTCGGAAGAATCTCATATGATAGGGAAGTGGTAAACTCGATAGTAAACCTCACGCCGGTAATACTCTCAGAGAGCAAGGTTAAAGACGAGATCAAGGAGATCTTCAATAGGATCTGCGAGTCTGCGTCGCTATAGCACGTAAATAGAGCGGCAAACACAAATTTCTTTTTTAATCAAAAAATCGGAAAATCTCAATGATTTATCAATTATTTTTTGACAAAAGGTTTAAATATGCTCCTACATTTTTGCATTAGAAGATGGCAGCACCCTCAAATTTTAAGCCCCTAATCCTCAGTATAGTGACAATATTCTTCGTCACATCTCTGATAGGAGCATTCTTCCCCCAGCAACTTGAAGGCGGAAATGCCCAGATAAAAGCAGTCGTTACTATACTTCCGCAGGCCGAATTCGTAGAGAAGGTTGGAGGCGAAAGAGTAGAAGTGATAGTTATGGTTCCTCCCGGCGCAAGCCCACATACATACGAGCCTTCTCCAAGGCAGCTGGTAGAGATAAGCGATGCCGACGTATACTTCCAGATGGGCTCGGGAATAGACTTCGAATTATCCTTCATGGATAAGATAAGGGAGATCAATCGCAGAATGCTCATAGTCAACTGCTCAAGGGGAATAAGGATCATAGATAGGGACCCGCATGTATGGCTCTCTCCGAGAAACGCAAAGGTGATAGTTAAGAATATCTACGAGGCATTAGCCCAGATAGATCCGGAAGGCGAGGAGTACTACCGAATGAACATGGAGTCCTACATTAGGGAGCTTGAGGCTCTAGATCGCGAGGTAAGGGAGATCCTAAAGGATCTGAATGACAGACGATTCATGGTTTACCATCCGGCATGGAGATACTTCGCCGTGGAATATAATCTTACTCAGATACCCGTTGAGAGGGAGGGGAAAGAGCCGACTGCACGCGGAATGATGGCTCTAATAGATCAGGCTAGAAGTCTACACATGAAAGTAATATTCGTCTCGCCCCAATTCGACTGGAAGAAGGCTGAGACCATAGCGGAGAGCATACATGGAAGAATAGTTTTTCTCGATCCTCTAGCTAAAGATTACATTGATAATTTGAGGCGTGTTGCCATCGAGATCTCCCGGAGCATGAGACAGAATGTCTGAGGAAGTAATAAGATTAGAGAATGTCTGGGTTAAATTTGGCGATCACATAGTCCTAGAAGATATCAACCTAAGCGTGCGGAACCGCGATTTCCTAGGTATAATTGGACCTAACGGCGGAGGAAAAACAACGCTTCTAAAGGTCATTCTGGGATTGATAAAGCCGACTGAAGGAAATGTTACTGTTCTTGGAAATCCGCCTGAGAAGAGCAGACGGTTCCTAGGCTACGTCCCCCAAATCTCACAGTTCGATAGGGAATTCCCTGCCACCGTACTCGATGTCGTCCTGATGGGAAGGCTTGGAGCGAAGGGTATCCTAAGAAAATACAGCAGCGAAGATATTAGAGTGGCTGAGGAGGTATTAGAGTCCGTAAATATGCTTGAGTTTAAGGATGAGCATGTGGGGAGGCTGTCTGGAGGGCAGATCCAAAGGGTATTACTGGCAAGGGCACTCGTGACTGACCCCAAAATTCTCCTCCTTGACGAGCCGACTGCCAGCATAGATGAGCCGACGAAGATCGACATATACGAGTTACTGAAGGAGCTGAACCGGAAAGTCACGATAGTGCTCGTCTCCCATGACATTGGAGTGATATCGTCCTACGTTGAGAAGATCGCCTGCCTAAATAGAAGATTATACTATCATGGCTCAAAGGAGGTTGAGGGAGAGGTGATAGAGGAGACCTATCAATGCCCAATCTACCTGATAGCTCATGGATTCCCACATAGAGTCCTCAGAAGACACGACAAAAAGGACAGTAGGGAGAAGTGAATGGGATTGTGGGAGATCCTACAATATGAGTTCATGAGAAACGCCTTGGCCGCCGGGATCATGGCGAGCGTGGCATGCGGAGTGGTAGGAGCGCTAGTCGTAACGAGGAGGATCTCAATGATCAGCGGGGGAATATCACATGCAGCCTTCGGGGGAATAGGACTCGGATTCTACCTAAAATTCAATCCGATCCTCGGAGCCTTGATATTCGCTATTATCTCGGCTTTAAGTATGGGAATCATCAAGGAAAAGACTGGGATAAGCGAGGATTCCGCTATCGGAATCCTCTGGGTAACTGGAATGTCATTGGGAATAGTATTGATCAGCCTAACCCCAGGATACACGCCGAACCTCTTCAGCTACCTATTCGGTAGCATCCTAACAGTTCCGCGATCAGATCTAATAGCAATGCTCATCCTAGACATAGCGATCCTACTTGTAACATACATGTTCTATGAGAGGTTCTTGGCCGTCTCATTCGATGAGGACTACGCTGAAGCATCTGGGATCCCAGTTCAATACACCTATCTGACGCTTCTGTTGCTCGTTGCATTGACAGTCGTGATTCTCATAAGGATCGTGGGTGTAATCCTGATAATAGCGATGCTGACGATACCTGCGACGATCGCGTGGCAATTCAGCTATAAACTCAAGCAGATAATGATCATATCATTCATTCTGAGCGTAATATTCACGGTCGAGGGATTATGGCTCTCCTATATGCTTAATCTCCCATCTGGGGCAACTATAGTTCTGGTTTCAGTTGCAACTCTAATCCTATCATCCGCCTTGAAGAGGACGCTGAGAAAATAGTCTACTTTATCTCGATTAGATCCATAGCCTCCTTAAAGTAATTCAGGACGTTCTTGCCCTTCTCCGTGATCCAGTATGTCGTCCTATTCCCATTCTCCTCAACCCTCACAAGCCCCTGCTCAACCATAGACTCCAATATCCTCATGAGAGGCTTCCAGCTTAGATTCGTGCGGTACATTATGCGAGTTGGCTTATGAGTCCCCCGCTTAATCGCATTAAGAACATCAAGATAAATCTCAATTCGGGATCTCTTGGAGCTCATGGCAGCATCAACCATAAGTTCAAGGGAGAAAGATAAAAAGAAATGTGCGTAGCTCAAACCGACACAAAACAAGCCCCCAACATCAATCAAAAAATTTTTTATGGAGATGCCATTAAGGATTGAGGGTGACAACTATGGACTTTTATGAAGTTATAAGGACGAGGAGAAGCGTAAGATCATACAAGCCCGACCCGATCCCTGATAATGTTCTGAGGAGAGTCCTCGACGCGGCGAGGATCGCCCCGTCAGGATCTAATAGGCAACCTTGGAAATTCATAGTCGTCAAGGATGAGGAGACAAAGAGGAAGCTCATACCGGCCTGTCACAATCAATCATGGATCGCTGAGGCTCCAGTCATCGTAGTTGCATGCGCCCAGGAGCTAGCCTATAATAGGGGAGGATACATGGGGAAGCTAAGCGGAGTCATGGATGCGACTATAGCATTCACACACTTGATCTTGGCGGCTAGGGCTGAGGGGCTTGGAACATGCTGGATAGGAGCATTCGATAATGATAAGGTCAAGGAGATCCTCGGTGTCCCGGAGGGATGGAACGTCGCTGCATTAACCCCGCTAGGATATCCATCTGAAGGTGAAGATGCATTCAGGGAGACCGCGAATAGGAAGCCCCTCGAAGAGATAGTCTCAACCGATAAATTCTAAACTTAACCATGCATTTTTTCACAATAGGACACTCCAATAGAAGCCTAGATGAGATGGTGGGTCTCCTCAAAAAATTCGGTATAGAAGCGCTTGTTGATGTTAGGAGATGGCCGAGCTCAAGGAAGTATCCGCACTTCAATAGGGAGATCCTTGAGGAGAGGCTTAGGGTAGAGGGAATAGTATACATTTGGCTTGGCAAGGAGCTAGGCGGATATAGAAGCGGGGGCCTAGGGGAGAAGTCGCCGAACAAGGCATGGAAGACTCTAGGCTTCAGAAACTACGCTGATTATACGCTCAGCGAGGAGTTTAAGGCTGGGATAAATAGGCTTCTTGAATGCGGAGAAAAATGGAAAACGGCCTACATGTGCTCAGAGAAGTATTACTGGAGATGCCACAGAAGAATAATCTCGGATTACCTCGTGGCTAAAGGACATGAGGTAACCCATATAATTGAGGACGGAAAGACTAGGAGGCATAAGCTGACGAGATTCGCGAAGATAATAGGTGGCATACTGATATATCCCGAGCGCAGCCGTGTTTAATGGAAGCTCGGAAAGACCTCCCGTGCAAATCCCTCAAGGAAGCCTTTAGCCTCATCGATCGTAACATTACTGAAACAAAAATCTAACATGATATT
>QMXE01000024.1 GCA_003661975.1 Candidatus Bathyarchaeota archaeon | reverse complement strand
GTGGCTGCCGGCTTCCCTAGCTTCGCGCAGCCGAAGACTGCACTACCGCTAGGGACGGAGCGCGGTTTAACTTCCGAGTTCGGAATGGGTTCGGGTGGTTCCCGCGCCCTATGGCCGGCAGCCAAGACACAATTTGGAATCCGCTCTTTTTAATCTTTCGTTTCAGTTCTCCGCTGGAAACGTAACTTATATATCTGGGCTGCTGGATTAAACATTTCTTTGGGGGCCGTAGTCTAGCAACGGCTTGCCCATGCGGCGGCCTGCTGGAACGGTATGACGACGGGCTCCAGAATGCAGATACGGGTTTGCAGACCCATCATGGGAATGATGAGGTTCTGGAGCTTGAAGAAACCCGTAGATGCGGGGTTTGAGCCCCGTATCGGGTAGAGGTCGTCGGTTCAAATCCGACCGGCCCCACCATAGATCTGCACTCTGATTCTTGCAATCCCCTAATGCGCTAAGATGTTCTCCTTACTGAACTTAAATTGGAAGTATGAAGCCAGTTCGAGCCATAAAAGATATGAATCCGTAGAATGAATACTTAAACCCGTCTTGCGGCTTGGATCCATCTATTCGGCTTGGAGAGATAAATGCATGGTGATGAAGCTCCTCCGAACTGAGACCGATGAGCATCTAAAGGTAAGCCGGACGCTCTATACTCGAAGTTACCTTCTGATTCTCGATAAGAAGAGATGCATTAGATGCGAGATCTGCAGGGCTGCATGCCCGAAGGAGGCAATAGAAATAATACAGCCTACAAGGGTTGAGGGTGAAAGGTTAAGCCATGCATCGATCAGCATCGATGAGAAGAAATGCTCATTCTGCGGGATATGCAGCACTATATGCCCAGTAGGAGCCATAAAGCTGATCATTGATGGGGAGGAGAGATCCCCCGTCATAGATAAGGGAAGCTTCCCAGAATTGATACGTAGAGTTGAGATAGACACATCTAAATGTCCAAGGAACTGCATTGAATGTCAAGAGGCATGCCCATTTGACCTCATCAAGGTCGAATGGAACGGCGATTCGGTTCGGATAGATGTGGATCTGGATCATTGCCCCGGATGTAGATTATGTGAGACTAAATGCCCAGAGAATGCAATAACGGTTAAGAGGATATTCTCAGGTAGGATCCGCATAGACTGGAGTAAGTGCCCGGATGGATGTAGGGACTGCGTGGACGTCTGTCCGATACCTGGGGTTCTCGAGGTCTCCGATGATGGGAGGGTTGGGGTTAACGATTATTTCTGCATATACTGCGGCGCATGTAGAGTTGTCTGCCCAGTTGAGGATGCATTGCTTCTGGAGAGAACGGTTATCGCACATGCTCCCGTCCAGTCTGGAGCTTGGAATTCAGCCCTTGAGAGGTTAACCTCGACTAGGGGCTTAATTAAGGAGTTGATGAGTAAGAGGATGGGGAGGGCGCTTGAATCGGTTATGAGAAGGCTCAGCTAGGAGGGATTTTTGAATGAGGGAATCCGAATCTGAGGATATTAGGATCGGCGTCTTCGTCTGCCATTGTGGATTGAACATAGCTGGAGTAGTGGATGTAGAGGAAGTAACCGAATATGCCAAGTCCCTCCCAAACGTCGTATTCGCAACCCATAATAGGTATACTTGCTCGGATCCTGGACAGGAGGAGATAAGGAAGGCGATAAAGGAGCATAAATTGAATCGTGTGGTTATAGCGGCATGCTCTCCACGTATGCATGAATTCACTTTCCGCAGGACAGTATCAGAGGCAGGATTAAACCCATATCTGCTCGAGATGGCGAATATCAGGGAGCACTGCTCCTGGTGCCATCCGAGCAGGCCTAAAGAGGCGACTGAGAAGGCCAAGGACCTCGTTAAGATGGCCGTTGCAAAGGCTAGGCTTCTAAGGCCGCTTGAGCCCATAGAGGTTCCCGTAACGAATAAGGCCCTCGTCTTGGGAGGAGGAATAGCCGGAATAAGCGCTGCCCTAGACCTTGCGGAGATGGGCTTCAAGGTATACTTGGTCGAGAAGAAGGAGAGCATAGGCGGGCATATGGCTCAGCTAGACAAGACGTTCCCAACTCTTGACTGCTCGATCTGTATTGAGGGGCCTAAGATGGTTGATGCTGCGAGGCATCCGAACATTGAGATAATAGCGTATGCTGATCTATTGAGCGTTGAGGGATACATTGGGAACTTCAAGGTTAGGATAAGGAAGAATCCTAGGTATGTTATCGAGGAGAACTGCACTGGATGCGGAGAGTGCAGAGACGTATGCCCAATAGAATACCCGAATGAATGGGACATGAACTTGGGGGTTAGGAAGGCAATCTCAGTTCCATTCGATCAGGCAGTTCCACTCGTATACACGATAAATAGGGATTACTGCATCGAATGCTACAAGTGTGTGGAGGCATGTGGGGAGCGCCAGGCAATAGACTTCAGTCAGCAGCCTGAGGAGATCGAACTTGAGGTAGGCGCGATAATAGTTGCGACTGGCTATGATATATACCTGCCGGAGGAGGAGAACATCTATGGATATGGAAAATACAGCAATGTCATAACGAGCTTGGAGTTTGAGAGGCTTATCCTAGCCGCTGGGCCTACTGGAGGCCACGTCATCAGAGCCTCAGACGGTGAGAGACCAAGGGTTGTAGCATTCATCCAATGCGTCGGCTCAAGAGACATAAACAAGTATCCATACTGCTCCGGATTCTGCTGTATGTATACGCTGAAGCATGCGATTCAACTTAAGGAGCACTATGGAGATGACATTGAAGTTTACATCTTCTATATGGATATAAGAAGCAACTTCAAGGGATACGAGGAGTTCTATGCTAGGGCAAGGGAGATGGGAGTCAACTTCATAAGGGGAAGAGTCTCAAAGATAACTGAGACTCCGGAGAAAAACCTGATAATACACGCCGAAGACACGCTTCTCGGAGAGCCAATCGAGCTTGAGGCAGAGATGGTTGTCCTGGCAACCGCGGCCATCCCAGCTAAGGGGGCAGATGAGGTTGCAAGGCTCCTAAACATCACACGTGGATCCGATGGCTTCTTCATGGAGAGCCATCCGAAACTAAAGCCCATAGACACGCCTGTCGATGGCATATTCCTAGCTGGTGCATGTCAGGGACCGAAGGACATACCATACAGCGTATCTCAGGGAAGCGGAGCCGCTGCTAGAGCCGCAACAATCCTATCTAAGCCATCAGTTAAGATAGAGCCCATAATCGCTGTTGTAGATCCAGAGAAATGCAGAAACGTGAGGGTTAAGTGCGGCATATGCGCGAGCAAATGCCCCTATGGAGCGATCGTGGTAGAGAAGGGTAAGCCCGCTGAGGTTAGAGCGGCAATGTGCCATGGATGTGGAACATGCGTGGCTGAATGTCCAGCTGATGCGATAACGCAGATGCACTTCACGGACGCTCAGATATTCGCTCAGATCAGAGCCGCCCTAGAGGAAAATCCGGAACGGAAGATTCTGGGCTTCTGCTGTAACTGGTGCTCCTATGCCGGCGCAGATCTTGCTGGAACGAGCCGCTATGAATACCCGCCGAACCTGAGGATAATTAGGGTTATGTGCTCGGGTAGGGTTGACAGAGACTTCGTCCTAGAGGCGTTCAGGAGGGGCGCGGGTATGGTTCTCATAGGCGCCTGCCACCTACCATACGACTGCCACTACATAGATGGGAATTGGAAGATGACTGAGAGGATGAAGGCGTTGGCTAAGATGCTTCAGAAGCTCGGATTAACGCCTGAACGCTTCAGAGTTGAATACATCTCAGCCGCGGAGGGAGTTAAATTCGCAAATGTAATCCGGGAGATGGCTGAGAAGCTGGAGGAGATAGGAGAGGAGAGGATCAAGGCTGAGAATGCGAAGCTAAAGCCGATCTTGGATAGGATGCTCTCAAGAAAGGGAATGTGAAGATCTAGGCTACAAACATAATCCATCTGACATGCAAAATCTCACATTTCTCCTCGGCTGATTTCATAGGCAACCTTCATGCCTAAACATAGCATAAAATAAAATTGTACGGAAAAATTAATTTAATCAGCGCTAATTATAAGTGATAATTTAAATCGGCTCTTAGATGGTCTACTCGATGTCTCAGAAAGAAGAGTTTGAGGTTGTAAATCGGGTGGATCCCGCTTTTAAGCGTGCAGTCAGCGGGATGCATGGAGCCGAGAAGATTTCATTATGCTTTCAGTGTGGAACATGCACAGCTGGATGTCCAATCTCACGTTTCAATGACTTCTATAATCCGAGAAGGATCGCCCGTATGATACAGCTGGGATTGAAGGATAGACTCTTATCTAATGATGCCCTCTGGCTATGCACCACATGCTATACATGTATTGACAACTGCCCCCAGGGAGTTGAGATGGCATACATCATAAGGGCGCTGAGGAACATCACTGTGGAAGAGAGAAAGGTTATGCCGACCATATATAAGCAGATGCTATCGAACATTCTGAAGACAGGCTACGTGTATGTGATTTCTGAGTTAAGGATTAAGAGGCGGATTCAACATGGCTTACCGCCGCTTCCAAAGTCAGACTCCAAGCAGATCGCTAAGCTCTTCGACGCCACGCATATATCAGACATTCTGGAGAGGGCGGAAACATTTGATAGGGTGGATTAGGAGATGGCTGAGTATCTGATCTTCCTAGGCTGCGTAATTCCATACAGGCTGCAGAGCTACGAGATATCGGCCAGGAGGATACTTGAGGCCTTCGACGTTAAACTAGTGGAGATGCCAAGCTTCAACTGTTGCGGATACCCAGTTGACCCCATAGATCATGAATTGGCATCTTTGCTTGCAGCCCGCAACTTATGCCTCGCAGAGGATCTCGAAATGGATATTCTAACATTATGTAATGGATGCTTCAGCATGCTGAATAAGACGAATAGGATGCTAAAGGAGGATAGGGGCTATAGGGAGAAGATCAATAAGGCGCTCGGAAAGATAGGCATGGAGTTTAAGGGGTCAATAGAAGTCAAGCATTTAGTCCACGTCCTAATCGAGGATATCGGCCTAGAAGAGATAAAGAAGGCCATTAAAAGGCCCCTAAAGAACATTCAAGTCGCACAGCACAGCGGATGCCACCTCATACGCCCAGCGAAATACGCAAGCCGCGGCGGCAACGGAGGCATGGAGATGCTGAAGGAGCTTATAAGAGCCACGGGCGCCGAATGCCTCGAATATGAGGATGAGGATGAATGCTGTGGAAACCCAATAATCGGGGTTAACGAGGAGATCCCCCTACAATTAGCCAGAGAGAAGCTCAAGCATGTAAGAGCCGTTGGGGCTCAGGCATTAATAACCGTCTGTCCATTCTGCCACATCATGTATGATCTAAATCAGTCTAGGATAGAGAGGAAGTTTGGGTTGAAATTAGAGATTCCCGTGCTCCATTATCCTCAGCTCTTGGGCTTAGCTATGGGGCTTCAGCCTGATGAGCTTGCATTGAATGAGCTAAGAGTTAGACCCGATGAGCTCCTGAAGCGGATCATAGGATGAGAGGCCACGGCATAATCCTCTCATAATTCTTTAATTAATGGCGTCCGTCAAAAGTTAAATCTCGACTGAATGAGAGATCTATTCTCTGGTGATGATCATGACTGCTTATCTCAGATTGAAAAGTATCGAGCCTACAGTCTTCTTTGTCAGGATTGGGGATGAGTTAAGACAGATCGTTAAGTTGAAGATTTTAAATAAGGGTGGAGTGGCCGAGGCTGATTTAAGAGTAGAATTCGACTCGAAGACTTATCATATTAGGATTGGAGAGTTAAAGCCGGGATTAGCCGAGTATGAGGTTGAGATCCCCGATATAAGAAGGCCTACCGAAGTAAAATTTGTTCTATTCAGCGGAGAATTGCAGGATGAGAAGAGATTGAGATGGAGGCCGACCAGACATTGGAGAATATATATTGTTCAGGAGTCTCATCACGACCTTGGCTATACTGATCTACCCCAGAGAGTCCTCAATGAGCAGATGGAATTCATAGATTTAGCCGTAAGATTCTGCGAGGAGACGGCGGATTGGCCTGAAGACTCAAAGTTCAGATACAGCATTGAGCAATCATGGTCGCTCATAAATTACATTAGGCATAAGCCAGAAAAGTCCGTGGAGAAGCTCCTAAACTTCATTAGGGAGGGGCGAATAGAAGTATCCGCCCTACATGGAAACGAGATAAGCGAATTATGCGGGCATGAGGAGCTCATAAGGCTGCTATACCCATCATTCACCCTAAAGAGGAAGTGTGGAATACCCGTCGAGTATGCTGAGATAACGGATGTGCCCGGGCTCAGCTGGGCATTAGCAATGATACTGTCCAACTGCGGCGTGAGATACTTCTCTCCCGGAATGCCGCGTGGATACTTCAAGCATGCCCATCCATTCTGGGATGAATCTAGGGTTGTGCCTAAAGGCATGCCCAGACCATTCTATTGGGTCGGCCCGGATGGAAGTAAAGTCCTATTCTGGTATGGCCCGGGATATGGAATAAGCGAGACCTACTTCCTAAGCGGATACAAATCCACCTATAAGATTCTCCCAGTGATCTTGGCTGAGCTCGAAGATAAGGGATATCCATACGATGCTGTTAGATTTAGAGTTCAGAAGGCTCATCGGGATAATGCTCCTCCCTCTCTCGTCTTTAGTCGAGTGGCGAGGGAATGGAATAGTAGATGGGCATATCCGAGGATTATAATCGCAACGAACAGCATGTTCTTCAGGTATATCGAGAAGAAATGCAGGACTAAACTTGCGAGATTCAGAGGTGAACTGCCAGATACGGATTATGTCGTCGGGGCATCCTCAACTGCATACGAGTCTGGCATCAATAGAATAACGCATGATACGTTGCTCTCAGCTGAGAAGTTCAGCACAATAGCCTCCATAGTAGCGGATTACGAGTATCCAGCGGAGACGCTGAGGGAAGCCTATGAACACATGATCCTATACGACGAGCATACGTGGGGACAGGCAAATCCGATAGGCCCCGCTCAGGAGGCAAATTGGGCTGAGAAGGCATTACACGCCTATAAGGCCTCGGCTCTAGCCCACGACACCCTCATAAAAAGCCTAAACATGATAGTCGATAAGATTAGGCTAGAATATGATGGCTACTACATAATAGTCTTTAATCCGCTCTCATGGAGTAGAAGCGATATTGTTTATGCATATTTGAGGGATCCTGAGCCCTGTGGGCGTCCAATACATCAGCTCAAAGAGGTTCCGGAGGGAATATCTACAGAGGAGCCTCCAATACTCGTTTCCGGCTCAGCTATAGGCAGAGATGTCATCAGACTTCCAAGCTCCATCATAAACGAGCCCTTCGAATTAATCGATGAGGAGACTGGTCGAAGAGTCCCCTACCAGATAATCGAGGTTTCAAGTCCATACGATCCCATTCCATACGCTGCATACAGGTATGCAATGGGTCATCTTGACGGGCGCTATGCAAGGGCCATAGTATTCTTGGCTGAGGATCTCCCGCCGATGGGATATAAAGCCTACAGGATCACGCCGTGCAGGAGAAGGCCGAAGTTCGAAACGAGAATTAGAGTGTCCGATGGGATTCTAGAGAACAGATTTTATAGGATAGAAGTTGACCGGGAGACTGGCCTCGTAAGGAGCATACTCGATAAGGATTTGGGGAGGGAGCTCCTAGATCAGAATGCACCACACCGATTCAACCAATGCATAATCCGCACATGTATGGGTGGAGAAGAGCATACGATCGAAGAGCCTACTATAAGCGTCGGAAGATCAGGGCCGATACTTGGAAGCATAATCATTAAAGGTAGGGGACTGGGATGCCCCTACATAATCCAAGAGATAACCCTGTATGATCAGGTTAAACGCATAGACGTATCCAATAGGCTTCTGAAGGATCCAACTCCATTCCTAGATGTATACTTTGCATTCCCATTCGGAATGGAGGATCCGGAGATCAGATTCGAGGCATCAGATTCAGTGATCAAGCCATTTAGGGATCAGTTTCCAGGCTCAAACACGAATTATTATGCAATGCAGCATTGGGCATACATATCTAATGGACACCTTGGAGTTGCATTCTCGAGTATAGAGGCTCATCTCGTCGAGTTCGGAGGGTTATGGCCCAGCTATGTCTCGGAGGCTCATCATTGCATAGCCCCATCTGAATATGGACGTGAATTCGTCGAGCCCGGAGAATTCAGGATGGGATACATATACTCCTATGTGATGAGTAATAATTTCCGCACGAACTTCCAGCCCGTCCAAGCTGGAGATCTACTATTCAGATATTCAATAATGAGTAGTAGTGGAGATGTGGGGATCCGTGAAGCCAGAAAGTTCGGATGGGAATTTCATAATCCGCCAATACCAGTCTATATGACTGGAAGAAAAGATGGAAATCTCCCCTCTAAGATGGGCTTCTGCAATGTAGATAAGCCGAACGTTATGCTCCTAACATTAAAGAGGGCTGAGGATGGAGATGGATTAATCCTAAGGCTGATAGAGACTGAGGGGGAGGATGCTCAGGCAAATATAAGACTGCCATTCATCAAGGCGTCAAGAGCCTACTTGACGAGTCCAGTCGAGGAGGATGTGAAAGAAGCAATGGTTAAGGCTGACAGAATAAAGGTTCCGATAAGAGCCTTTGGAATATCAACCGTTAGAATAAAGATGCAAGGAGACTCCAAAGGTTCCAAGCTTGAAGGCTGAATTAAATGCGACTAAACCCGAGAGCAACGGTTCTGTAGTAATGCATATTAATTATTCAGAGAAGAGAAATGAGAAGTAAAGTGAAGGGATTTAGAATTGTGCAATAAAAGAAGGGTGATTTTGATAGGCTTAGATGGCGCTATTCCAGAGTTCATTGAAAAGTTCATCGAGGATCTTCCAAACATACATAGTCTAATCGAGAGTGGAGTTTTTATTCCCGCTCTTTCCTCCCCACCAGTTGATACCCCGACGAACTGGACGACTATAGCCACTGGAAGTTGGATGGGCACACATGGCATCAACAGTTTCCTAATGCGCCTACCCGGCGACGACTATAACGTTAAAAGATACACTTTTAACTCGAATCTCTGCCAGGCCGAATACATATGGGAGACTCTAGAAAAGAATGGTAAAAGAAGCATTCTCGTAAATTATCCAGTTGCCTTCCCAGTAAGGGTGAAAAGGCAAATAGTGATAGGGGGCGACGGCCCGCTTTCGCATGAGTGGACAGTAGGGAATCCCGCCCTCTACGTTACTCTGGGATCAAATAAGATTAAAGAGCTAGGATTAGGATTCGGTGCAAGCATAAAAGTATTAAGTTTTAAGAGGGCTGAGGGATGGAGAAATCTCCCACAGTCTTTTAGGGAGCCCCTAGAGTCCATAATGCCGATGGATGTTGGGGTTCCCAGTAAATGGGGGCCTTACGGCCCTATCATAAAGAGAGAAAATAGGTCAATGAAAGGCGCTGTTTATCATATTCTGATGTATGCATCCACTCCCGAAGGGTATGATACCATCGTGATCTCTCCGGAGAAGGATCTCTCAAAAGCATTTGCAGTGTTACATGAGGGGGAGTGGAGCGGATGGATATATGACAACTTTGCTAAGGACGGAGAAACAGTGGAGGCTTCATTTCAATTTAAGTTGATAAGCATATCGAAGGACGGTAAGCATTTGATACTTTATCGCTCAGACTGCTTTGTATCTGAGGGATGGAGCTACCCTAAAGGGCTTGCTCGGGAGATAATCAAGAATGTAGGGCCGTTCCATGAGGGGTGGGAGATATGCATACTCGCCCATCACAGATTAAGATGGGTGGACGTGGATGTTGCTTTGGAGCACTCATCAATGCAAGCGGATTGGATATCCAAATGCTGCGGATACTTGGCTCGCAATTACAGATGGGACTTGCTGGCAGCTCAAATCCACATTCAAGACTTCTATAATCATTATTGTCTCTCCACAATTGAACCCAGCTTCCCGGGATATGATGAAGATGTAGCCGCAAGGAGCTGGAGGATCTTTAGGGAAGCCTATAAGATAACGGATAGGATGATCGGCGAGATAGTTAGAAACTGCGCGGACAAAGATACCGTGACGATTATAGTCTCTGATCATGGAGGCCTACCAGTTAAGCTTACAGCCCGTATCGCGCATCTGCTCATGAAGGAGGGGCTGGTAGTATACAAGAAGATAAGCGGTGACACCTACCAGATTGACTGGCGAAGAACGAAGATCTTCAGCGGAAATTGGGGCTTCTGGGTCAATCTTGAGGGAAGAGAACCACATGGCACTGTAAAGCCGGGAGAAGAATATGAGGAGGTAAGGGACAAACTAATCAGCATTCTACATGCAATTAGAGATCCCGAATCAAATAGGCCTCTTGTCAGATTAGCCCTGCGGAGAGAGGATGCTAGGATGCTTGGAATGTGGGGCGATCACGTCGAAGACGTCGTTTTCTTCGCTGAGCCCGGCTATGTAATCGAGGAAGCCCCAATCCGCCTTACGATCACGCCAGATCATCTCGGCGAGGATGAGGTGCTACATCTACCTCCTCCATCAAGCGCGGGGCATGGAGGCTATTTGCCGAATGCCAAACTGGGAGAATGCTCGAATCAAGCTCTCTTCATAATGAGCGGCTCTGGAGTGGAGGGAGGGAAAAAATTGGATGAGACGATCAACCTGGTTGATGTAGCTCCCACAATATCATATCTGCTCGGAATTCCTCCCCCAGGGAATTCGGAGGGGAGAATTCTCCATGAATTTATAGAGATTTAGCCGGAAATCCCACTATTTTAGCGGCATAAAACTTAGAGCCGATCCTGAATGGTCGAGTGGACAGTTGAGATCCACCCGAATGGTTAGGGCCTACACATCGAGAAGGGCAGAGTTAGCGCTTAGCTTGAGAGCAAATTTTTTAGGGTTGCACGTTGAACTATCGAGGGGCAACTCGAATTGATGGATCAATTATCTGGAGGAGCGGAGGACTTATCGATAGGTGATCGGGTCGTCAGGGTTATGACGCTAAACATTTGGGGGTATAGCCACTCATGGGAGAGGAGAAGACGGCTGATAATCGATGTTATAGATGCGGAGTCTCCCGACATCATCGGCCTACAGGAGGTCTATAGCGATCCGAGATTCGATGAGGATGGGAGGAATCAGGTTCAACAGATCGTAAGGTCACTTCCAAAATACAATCTTGTATGCTCATTGCATAGGCATCCTCCCCCAAGAGACATTAAGCCGGAGGAATACCCATTCATACAGACTGGACTTGCGATAATGAGTAGACATCCCATAATCGAGTCGGGTCACATAAGCCTCCCATACAGCGTCCACGTCAATCCTCATCCTAGAATGGTCCTCGCATCTAGGATCCGCTCTCCACTCGGGAAAATGTGCTTCTTCGTGACGCATCTATCTACGCATGAACCGGATAGGCCTAGTGAAGCCTTAATGCTGGCGGATTTCATCCATGGCTTCTCACGTTCATCGCCGGCCGTTGTAGTTGGGGACTTCAATGAAACGCCTGATGAGCCTGTAGTTCTATTCATGAAGGGTAAGGGGGAGATTCATGGGCATAGTTTGGGCTTCCGGGATGCATGGGAGGAGGCGAATCCAAGCGGGGAGGGCTACACTCACAGGGGCAGGAGAATCGACTACATCTTTGTAGATCCATCCATTAAGGTTCTGGATTGCCGGATCGTAGCGGATAAGCCTGATTCTGAGGGCTACTATCCATCGGATCATTATGGCGTTTTAGCATCCATCACATTTTAGCCGAGGCTGATGAGGAGATGTATCTGATAGTCTTTGGGGCGCATCCTGATGATCCCGACTCTGGAGCTGGAGGTCTAATCGCGAAGTATACTTCGAAGGGGCATAGGGTTCTAGCCGTAAGCCTAACTAAGGGTGAGCTCTGCACTGGAGCTAGAAGCCCAGAGGAGAATAAGAGGATAAATGTTGAGGAGGCAGTTAGGGCATTTAGGCTGCTTGGAGCATCAGTGAAGTTTTTAGATTTCAGGGATGCAGGCGTCTATGCAACTCCTGATGGCATAGACGTGATCAAGAGGCTTCTATCCATCGAGAAGCCTGATATAGTCTTAACTCACTGGCCTGTTGATACGCACTCGGATCATAGGGCAACGGGCATAATGACCATATCGGCTATTCAAGCACTTCCAGAAGAGAGCCGCCCAAGACTATACTTCTATGAGGTTATGACTGGCAAGCAGTCCAGATGCTTCGTTCCCGAGATATACGTTGACGTTACGGAGTATGCCGAGCTGAAGAGGGAGGCTGCATACTGCCATAGGAACTGTAAGCCTGAATCTTGGTATCCAGTTCATGAGGAGATGATGAGGTTCAGGGGCTTAGAGATGGGAGTGAAGTATGCTGAGGCCTTCGTAGCATTCGATAAGAGGGATATGGTTCATCTCCTCGTAGATTAGCATTTATCTCCCAAAGTGCAGGAGGAATTCACATATTGACGGTGAAAAATCGCCGATATTATTGCGATATCAGCTATTTTTTTAAGCATCCCAATCCTAAATTTTGAGGGTTTGAGGGTCGGTGAAGGGGGATGTGTATACTCGGAAAGGATAAGCTGATGGAGCTCATCGAGAAGTATAAATGTATTTACCCGTTTGATATGAGTCTCTTGGATGGCGATAGCTACGTCTTGACTGTGAAGGATGAGGTTACATTGAATTACCTTGAGCATAAGAACGTGATCTCGAAGGAGGTTGTCTTCACTCCCCCAGGATACGTCGCGCATCTAACCGCGAAGAGCAAGTATGGTAGGGCTGGCCTGTCATTCCTGAATGCCGCTAAGGTTCACAGCGGATTCGTTGGGAGGCTAGCCTTGGAGCTCGTGAACTTAAGTAATGAGAGGAAGCCCATAACTATTAGGCGTGGAGATCCATTGATTCACATTGAGTTTGAGACTAGGATTGGGAAGCCATGTCCATACACTGGCGAGTATCAATTCCAATACATGACGGATGAGGAGATACAGTTATACATTCCAATATTGAGGGAGGTATTCGATAACTACGATGAACTTGCGAAGATCTGGTTCAGCAGAAAACCATTAAGGGAGTAAAGCTGAAGATTTAAATATCTCGTTCCTTTGGATAAAGGAAGGGTAGAGCGAGATGAAGGCATACAATTACCGTAGGGTGAAGGGGGTTCCATACTCGAGGATAGAATATATTCATGGGGCTCCCCAGCCTAAGATAGTCAAGTATACCATGGGGGAGCTCTCGGATTCTTATACGCATAGGGTTATTCTGCTCTCGAGGAAGAGGGTTCAGATTAGACATAACGCTCTAGAGGCCGCTAGGGTAGCCGCTAACAGATACCTCCAGAAGAACCTTGGAAAGAGCTTCTTCCTTCGGATACTTCCATTGCCGCATGTCGTCCTCCGCGAGAACAAGATGATCTTTGGAGCTCATGCGGATAGGCTTCAGGAGGGTATGAGAAGGGCTTTCGGCAAACCCGTTGGTAGAGCCGCTAGGGTTGAGCCTGATCAGCCCATAGCCGAGGTATACGTTGATAAGAGTAATATTGATGTCGCTAAGGAGGCTCTTAGGAGAGCCGGGGCGAAGCTGCCCACTCCATGTAGGATAGTCATAGAGGAACTTGAAAGACCGAGTTTGGAGGTGAAGGCAGCTGTCAGCTGAAAAGAAGTTCGTATTGTGGTTCGACGAGATCGGAATGGAAGATGTCCCGAGGGTTGGAGGTAAGAGTGCAAGTCTAGGAGAGATGACCCGTAGGACGGGGGTTCCCGTTCCCTATGGATTCGCAACGACGGCTGAGGCATACAGATACTTTATTAAGGCGAATAAGCTCGATGAGAAGATTGCTTCACTGCTCAGCGAGATAAAGGATCCAAACGATACTAGAACTCTGCAGAGCGTTGGAGCTAGGATAAGGGAGCTCATAGAGTCAGCTGAGATGCCTAAGGATCTGGAGCAGGCTATCGTAAATGCATATAATGCATTGGCTGAGAAGGTTGGGGTTAAGGATCCATTTGTTGCTGTTAGGAGCTCGGCTACGGCTGAGGATCTTCCTGACGCCAGCTTCGCCGGTCAGCAGGAGACATACCTGAATGTTCAGGGAGCGCAGGAGGTAGTTGATAAGGTTAAGAAGTGCTATGCCAGTCTATTTACTGACAGGGCGATCTTCTATAGGATACAGAAGGGCTTTGATCATCTTTCAGTAGCATTAAGCGCCGCTGTTCAGCTTATGGTCTACAGTAAGGCAAGCGGAGTAATGTTTACGCTTAACGTCGCGAATGGTGATAAAAGCGTAGTTCTGATAGAGGCTGGATATGGACTCGGCGAGTATGTTGTTCAGGGGAAGATAACGCCTGACGAGTATCTCGTTAGGAAATCTGATCTCGAAATAGTAAAGAAGAATGTCCCGAAGAAGACCATTCAGCTTGTTAGAGCCCCCACTGGAGGAACGGTCGAGAAGTCCGTTCCACCTGAGCTTCAGGACAAGCAGGTGTTAACTGACGAGCAGATAAAGGAACTGGCGAAATACGCAATAATGATAGAGAATCACTATAAGAAGCCCATGGATATCGAGTGGGCATTGGATGAGAGGACGAATAAGCTCTTTATCCTGCAGGCTAGGCCTGAGACCGTCTGGGCTATGAAGAAGGAGGAGAAGCCTGAAGCTGAGATCAAGACTACGACTGAGAGGAAGGTGCTCGTTCAGGGTCTTCCAGCATCTCCTGGAATAGCCGTCGGCAGAGTTCATATAATCCCAAGCGTAGAGCAGATAAACGAGTTTAAGAAGGGCGAGATACTCGTAACTGAGATGACAGCTCCAGATTGGGTTCCAGCGATGAGGAAGGCGGCTGCGATAGTGACTAACTCAGGAGGCATGACATGCCACGCCGCGATAGTCTCGAGGGAGCTAGGAATTCCATGCATAGTTGGAACGGCTTCACGTGGAAAACCAGCGACTGAGGCCCTGCCTAACGGAGCGGTAGTCACGGTTGACGCTAAGCTCGGCGTTGTCTATGAGGGTGCATTGGAGGAGGCTGTTAAGAAGGAGGAGACGGCTGAGGCGGTTATAACTGGAAAGGCAGTTAAGGTTGCGGAGCCATACATAGTTACCGGCACGAAGATCTTCGTGAATCTTGGAGAGCCTGAGATAGCCGAGAGGGTTGCAGCCCTGCCAGCCGATGGTGTTGGATTGCTTAGGCAGGAGTTCGTCTGGAGCAGCGAGATTGGTGAGCATCCGCTCTACCTGATCGAGCAGGGAAGACCTGATAAGGTCATCAACAGCTTGGCCGAGGCATTCAGGAAGATATGTGCGGCCTTCTATCCAAGGCCTGTCATCATGCGCTTCAGCGACTTCAAATCCTCCGAGTATAGGGAGCTTAAGGGCGGAGACAAGTATGAGCCTGTTGAGCCGTCAGCCCTTCTGGGCTGGAGGGGAGCGTCGAGATACTATGACCCCAAGTATATCGAGGCCTTCAGGCTTGAAGTCAGGGCTGTCAGGAAGGTGAGGGAGGAGTTCGGCCTAAAGAATCTGCATGTTATGATACCGTTCTGCAGAAGAGTCGATGAGATTGTGAGGATAAACAAGATATTCGAGGAGGAAGGCCTCTATAGGGGCCCGGACTTTAAGGTTTGGCTTATGGCTGAGATACCGAGCAACTGCCTCTTAGCCGACAAATTCAACAAGTATGTCGATGGATACAGCATTGGAAGTAACGATTTAACAATGACTATTCTCGGATGTGACAGGGATAATGAGACCGTCGCACACCTATTCGATGAGCGTGACTTAGCCGTTAAGAGGGCTATCAGACTGCTCATCAAGCTTGCACACAGGGATGGCAAGACCGTGAGCATCTGCGGTCAGGCTCCAAGCGTATATCCAGAGTTCACGGAGTTCTTGGTTAGAAGCGGAATAGACAGCATCTCAGTCAATCCAGATGTGGTCGTGGAGACTAGGAAGCTCGTCGCTAGGATAGAGCAGAGGATAATGCTTGAAAAGCTCCTAGGCAAGGGTATGCGTGAAGACCCGGACTTGGAGATACCGCTTGACTGAAGATGTTGAAGCTCCAATCCTCCACCCATTTTTTGTAGAAGATAAACTTCAGTTTTGAATCTAAATCCTTAAAGGGCTTAAAGCTCCAATTGAGGATCGCCTGTTATTCTGAAAGGGTAGTCTCAGATGAGAGGAGAGATATTCGATCTAGAAGAGGAGAGGCTTAGAAGCGAGATTAGGAGGCATGGGGCGAGGAGGGTTCTACTGCAGCTCCCAGAAGGATTGAAGCCTCAGGGTTTGAGGCTTGCCTCGATCATCGAGGATGCAGGGGCAACAGCCATTATCTCTGGGGATCCATGCTATGGAGCATGCGACATAGCCATATCTGAGGCTAAGGAGCTAAATGCCGACTTGATAATTCATTATGGCCACTCTAAGATGCTGAGTGACGTTGATGTTCCAGTCGTATACTTCGAGGCCTACGCTAGGATACCAATAGGAGAGGCCGTTAGAAGATCCCTCGGTCTCCTTAAGCGTTGGAGTAGGATAGGATTGGCGACGACGATCCAGCATATAAAGAGCCTAAACGAGGCGAGGAGGATCCTATCATCTGAAGGCAAAACCGTTTATGTTGGAGGAGCATCACATATGCTCCATCCAGGCCAAGTCTTGGGATGCGATTATGCCAATGCAAAGGCGATCTCCCCGGATGTTGAGGCCTTCCTCTTCATAGGCGGCGGACGCTTCCACCCTCTGGGTCTGGCCTTAGCGACTATGAAGCCAGTCGTAGCGGCTGATCCATTCACTGGTAGAGCCTACAGACTGGATGATGATGCTAGGAGGCTTCTAGGGAGGAGGTGGGCTGAGATCGAGGAGGCTGGAAGGGCGGAGACCATCGGCGTTATTGTCGGGTTGAAGCCGGGTCAGAGGAGGCTTGGGGAGGCCCTTAGAGTTAGGGATGAACTGGCTCGCATGGGGAAGTCTGCTCATATCCTGGCTATGAGGGAGATAACACCTGAGTCTCTTGAGAACTTCACTTGTTTCGGGGCATTTGTGAATACTGCGTGTCCAAGGGTCTCCTTGGATGCTGATTCCGCCTTTCCACGTCCAGTTCTGACTTTGAGAGAGGCATATGTTATGCTTGGGAAGTTGAGGTGGGAGGATCTGCTGAGAAACGGCATAATCTAAGCGTTTATGTCCTCCTTATGACTTTAATTCCATCCTTCGTTCCTATGATTGCCTCTTGAGCCATTCCCAGGAAGAGTCCAGTCTCGATTACTCCCGGTATGCCCTTAAGTCTCATCTCCAGTTTAGCAGGCTCATTTACAGCTCCGAAATCCACATCTAAAATGAAGTTTCCATTATCCGTTATGTATGGTCCTGATCCATCCTTTCTCTCCCTGAGATTCGGTCTCCCCCCGATCCTCCTTATTCTCTCGATGACTAGCGGCAATGCGAATGGTAGGATCTCGACTGGTATGGGCTGACCCTCGCCTAATGAGCTTGTCAGCTTAGTCTCATCCGCGACTACAATGAACTTTTTGGATGAGGCGGCAATTATCTTCTCCCGAGTTAAGGCTCCTCCCATCCCCTTTATGAGGTTTAGGCGACGATCAATCTGATCCGCACCATCTATATCTAGGTCGAGAGTCGGATGCTCATTAAGCGTCGTTAATGGTATTCCAGACTTGACTGCAAGGAGGAAGGTGCTGTATGATGTTGGGACTCCTAGGACTCTTAGTCCTTCCTCCTTTACTCTCCGTCCTATCTCCCTTATTGCATATGCGGCTGTTGATCCGCTTCCAAGCCCAACTACGAATCCGTCTTCAACGTATCTCGCCGCCTCAGAGGCGGCTCTACGCTTAGCATCCTCACGCCAGCTCATCTACTCCTCAACTTCCATCTGTCCAAGCTTTTTAAGGACCTTCTCGACCTCGGATACAATCTGCTCAACTCTCTTCTCGACATCAGGTTTTTCAGGTTCAGGCGGGGGCTTAATTTGGGTCTTCCTCCTTCGCCGCGGCTTCTGCACTGGCTGGGGCTTCGGCTCCTCCTTCTCCTCCCCCACCGCTGACTTCTCCATCCTCTCCTCTGTGGGCTGCAGTGTCGGCTGGGGGAAACCTGTTATGGCCCTTAACTGCTCGATCCTCTTTGTTAGTTCATTAAATCTCTCTGAGAAGATCCTGATGAATTCCTCCCTCATCCTCTCAAGTTCGTTCAGTGCAACTATGGATTCTCCCCTTGCGATCTCCTCCTTAATCCTCTCAAGGTCTACCCTATACTTTTCTACGAGCCTATCCCTCTCCTCCTCTGTGATTCTGCCCTCTGCATGCGCTTCATACAGCCTTCGGATGGCATAGCTCAGTATCTCCCTCTCCAGATCGAGCACTCTAAGCCTTGTCTTTGCCTCCTCATATAAACTCGGCGAGATCGTCCTCTCCGTAGTGAATGGAATTCCAATGGAAGCGGGGTTTGCCTCGCCTAAACTCCTATTCCTCCGGCTTCTCTCACGCTCAATTATGAGCAGCGTTGCTAGACCGACTGATACAACCACAAATATACCTGTCAGTATGAGCCAAATCGTAGAATCCACTGGAGTTCCCTCAACAATCATGGAGTAAAACTCTCCGAGAATATAAG
>QMXE01000023.1 GCA_003661975.1 Candidatus Bathyarchaeota archaeon | reverse complement strand
TCACTGTGCCTCCTCGGACCACTACTCGTCCTATACCTATTCAATAAGTATCCGGCGAGGGTATTCTCAGGCGACGTTGGAAGCCTAGCGATCGGAGCGGCCCTCGGAGCCATAGCTATAATCGGAAGGCTTGAGGCAGCAGCGGTAATAGCATTTGCTCCCCAAATAATGAATGCGTTCTATGGACTCTCAACGATCGGCCGTCTCTATGAGAGACGCGAGGTTCCACGTCCAGTAATACTGAGGGATGATGGAAGGCTGGAGGCCACATCGGATCCGAAGGCTCCGATAACGCTTGCACGGATAATCCTGGCCTACGGCCCCATGCATGAACGCGAAGCCGCAAGAACTATCATAATCCTATCGATCATATCTGGGATCCTATCTGTATTCACGGCCTACCTGATGAAGGTGACAACATGATAAGAAGGATCGTGGACTTCACGCTGATCCTACTCTTCATGTGGGCATGCATGATCCTCGGACTGTGGATAATCGATAGGATAATAGTTCCACTTGAGATACCATATGTCCATCCGCTCATAACGGCTATAATAAAGGTTGGAGCAAGCTCAGTCTTGGCGATTATATGGCTTTGGATATGGAGGGAAATAGTAAAGAGGATGTTCTGGCATACACTAAAGTCCTATAGGAGACGCTCAGAGCAGACTGGAGACGGGGAAAGCGGAGGGAAGAGCATTAAAGGTAATAATTGACATTTTAACGCCTAAGCAATGCATGCTCTTCCTTAGGCTCATAGAGAATCTGAGAAGCAGAGGCCATAAGGTGATAAGCGTAACCAGAGAGTATAGGGACGTCCTAAACATGCTCAGAATGGTCGGATTAGAGGCTAAGGTCATAGGCAGACATGGAGGTGGAAGCCTCACTGGAAAGCTAAGGGCAAGCGCAGAGAGAATATTAGACTTAGCATCATGCTTCGTGGAGGAAGAGCCGGATTTGGCGGTATCCTTCTCATCTCCGGAAATGGCGAGAGTCGCATTCGGCCTCAGAGTGCCGCACCTATGCATAAACGATTCTCCACATGCAGAGGCAGTTGCGAAACTAACGATCCCACTATCAAGCAGGCTCCTGACGCCCAAGATCATCCCAAAGCATGCATGGACAAGATACGGAATATCCCCCGACAGGATCAGACAGTATAATGCGCTTGATCCATGGGCATGGCTAAAGGACTTTAAGCCTGACAGGAAGGTCCTCGAGATGCTCGACCTATCAGACTCAAAGCCCATAATCACCATAAGACCAGAAGAGGAATACGCAGCCTACCTGATAGGGAAAACCCATGGAAGAACAGCGGTCATACCCTTAATAAAGGAGATCCTAACCAGAAGGGATGACGTTCAGATAGTTGCTGTTCCAAGATACACCGAGCAGATGGAGGCTCTCAGCAGATACTTCAAAGATAGGATTATAATTCCCAGATCACCCGTCAACGGTCCAAGCCTACTACATTATAGTTCAGTCTTTATTGGAGGAGGCGGGACTATGACGATTGAAGCAGCCCTACTCGGAGTTCCAACACTCTCATGCTACCCAGACGAACCATTCATAATCCTAAAATACCTCATGAATATGGGGCTTGTAAGACTCGAGCGAGACCCAAAGAGACTGACGGACAATGCACTGAAGATCATAGAAAACTTGGATGAGGAGAGGGAAAGGCAATATGAAACTGCAAGGAAGCTCACCGAGAAGTTTGAGGATCCAATCCAAGTAATAGCGGATGAAATCGAAAGAAACACGTAGAATTCTCGCTGGTCAAAAGATTTATTGACGCTGAGACCTCATTATCTTGGAAAGAGCCTATTAGGCGTGAAGGATAATTGGATGAGAAACTTCCCGGATATAGGGGGGAAGCGCTGAGGATCCTGAAGGAGGCATATGTCGAAGTCGGAGACCTAATCAGAATAGAGAAGGCCGGAGTTACGTATGAGGGCATACTAATGCCGAGATCCGAGCTCGGAGATGAAAGGCACATAACAATCAAGATTAGATCCGGATACAATATTGGAGTAAGAATAACGTCTGACATGAGGGTTGAGAAGAAGGCTTCCATTGCAAAGCCATCATTCATCCCGCCTCCGCCTCCAAAGCAGAAGCCGGGAATGCCGAGGGTAACCATAATCAGCACAGGAGGGACTATAGCGAGCCGCGTGGATTATAGGACAGGAGCCGTTAGACCAGCGATTTCAGCCAGCGACCTATACAGCATTGTGCCCGAACTCTCAGACATAGCAGCGATAGACACCGAAGTACTATTCAGCATGTTCAGTGAGGACTTAACTCCTAAGCATTGGTCTCAGATCGCGATGAAGGTAGCTGAGCACATAAAACGTGGAGCTCAAGGCGTAGTTATAACTCATGGAACTGATACCATGGGCTACACGGCCGCTGCCCTCAGCTTCGCCATACAGAAACTGCCCGTGCCAGTCGTGCTTGTAGGAGCCCAAAGATCAGAGGATAGGCCCAGCTCGGACGCCGCTGAGAATCTCATAGGAGCAGTGCTATGCGCGGCGAGAGCTCCATTCGCCGAAGTCGTTGTTGCAATGCATCAGACCATTTCGGATGAGGCAATAGCGATACATAGAGGAACAAAAGTTAGAAAGCTGCACACAAGTAGACGTGACGCCTTCAAATCGGTCAATTCAAGCCTCCTCGCAAGGGTCTACAATGGAGAGATAATAATGTTGACGGATGAGTATAACGGCAGAAGAGACGATGCAGAATTCATCTTAAAGCCGGACTTCGAGGAGAAGGTGGCACTAATAAAGTTCTATCCCGGCATGAATCCAGACATAATTGACTGGCATGTCCAGAATGGATATAAGGGAATAATACTCGAAGGCACGGGGCTGGGACATGTGGGGCGAAGATGCTTCCCCTCAATCAGGAAAGCGATAGAATCCGGAGTCATAGTCGCCATGACATCACAATGCATCTGGGGAAGAGTGAATATGAACGTTTATACAAACGGGAGGGATCTTCTCTCACTCGGAGTTATACCGTTGGGGGACATGCTTGCAGAGACGGCCCTAGTCAAGCTAATGTGGATTCTAGGGCAGACAGACGATCCAGAGGAGGCTAGGAGCCTCTTAATGAGGAATATTGCGCATGAATTCTCTAGCAGATCAGTCGAGCCGATCGAGCCTCCTGAATCAATAAAAGCCTAGACGCTGGAGGAGAAGAAATGGCAGACATAAACTATGACGATTTAGGCTTGAAGGTTGGATTGGAATGCCATCAGCAGCTCGACACGAAAGAGAAGCTCTTCTGCTCATGCAAGCCTGAGCTCTCTAGGGAGAAGCCGAGATTCTTCTTTCTGAGGAGGCTTAGGCCGACTCAAAGCGAGATGGGACAGGTAGATCCAGCGGCATACTTCGAGTTTCAGAAGGGAGTGAAGATCCTCTATGAGGCCGATCCTGAGACATCATGCCTCGTAGAGATGGATGAGGAGCCTCCCCACGAACTTAACCGCGAAGCACTGGAGATAGCCCTGACGGTAGCCCTAATGATGAACGCCAAGCCCGTAGATGAAGTCCACGTAATGCGGAAGGTCGTCATAGACGGGTCAAACACGACCGGATTTCAGAGGACATGCGTAATAGCCCTAAATGGAGAGATACAAGTCGATAGGAAGAAGATACCGATAGAGCATATAAGCCTAGAAGAGGATGCCGCAAGAAAGACGGGAGGGGAAGGTCTGATAGTACGCTACAGAATAGATAGGCTCTGCATACCCCTAATAGAAGTCACAACTGGCCCTGTAATACACTCTCCCGAGGAGGCTGAGAAGGTAGCGTTGGCCATAGGCAGAATATTAAGGGCAACAGGTAGGGTTAAGCGCGGAATAGGAACGATACGTCAAGACCTAAATATCTCGATTAGGGAAGGCGCCCTCATAGAGGTGAAGGGTGTCCAAGAACTCGAGTTAATCTCAAAGGTAGTTGAGCTGGAGGTTAAGCGCCAATTAGCCCTCCTAAAGATTAGGGATGAACTCAAGAGAAGAGGCGTAACGGAGGAGCAGATCAAAGACAAGATCAAAGACGTAACATCTGTATTTAAGGGGACGAAATGCCGGATACTGCGAAGGGCAATCGAAAAAGGCAGATCCATAATGGCAATTAGGCTCCCCGGATTCTCTGGTCTCCTCGGAACCGAATTGATCCCGGGAGTTAGGCTTGGAACCGAGATGGCGGATAGGGCGAGATTCTGGGGCAGAGTCGGAGGAATACTGCATTCAGACGAGTTCCAATCATATGGCATCTCAATGGATGAGGTTGAAGAGCTCAGGAGAATCCTAAACGCCGGAGATGAAGATGCGATCGTGATAGTTGCGGATGAAAAGGAGAACTGCATAGACGCGCTGAGAGCCGTTGCTGAAAGAGCGAAAGAAGCCATTAGAGGCGTTCCGGAGGAGACCCGAGCGGCCAACCCGGATGGGACAACCCGCTACATGAGGCCTAGGCCCGGAGCGGCGAGGATGTATCCTGAGACCGATGTCCCGCCTATACCGATAAGCAACGAATACTTAGAGAGGCTGAGGATGAATCTGCCGGAGATGCCTGAACGTAAAGTAGAGAGGCTCATTAGAGAATATGGCATAAATGAGAAGCTTGCAAGGCAGCTTCAAGACTCCGAGTATGGCGATCTATTCGAGATGATAGTTAAAGAGACGGGTGTCCCCTCAACCTTCGTAGCCGCAACATTAACTGAAACACTAAAGTCTCTGAAACGCGAGGGATTCGGGATTGAAAGGCTAAGTAGAGAGCAGATAATCGAGGCCTTCAGGCTTGTAGGCTCCGGGAGGACATCGAAGGAGGCCCTACCAGAGATCTTCAAGTGGCTCTCAAGCCATGAAGGGGCTGACCCGGAGGAGGCCGTAAAGACACTGGGTTTAGCCATGCTCTCAAAGCATGAACTCCAAAGGATCATTCAGGAACTCATCGACCAGAACAGGAGGCTCATATCCGAGAGGGGGGAGAGGGCCTTCGGACCATTAATGGGCATGATCATGAAGAAGTATAGGGGGAGGGTTGATGCGAGAATGGTAAGCGCACTCATTAAGGAAGAGATCTCAAGATATCGTGGAGGTGCAAATTGAGTCTTGTGATTCTACTCGGAGCCTTCCATGCCTCCCCTAAGCGCCTCGAGAATGGCCCTCACATACTCCTTAAGCCTCTCCGGGGAGACATCAGACGAGACATTAATGTTTATCGTGAAATTCGCGTTTGGCAGCCCTGCCCCTATCTCTGAAGGCTTGATCGTAGCCTTCACCGATGGCCTCCTAACCTCCCTAATTGGCTTTTCAGCGGCCTTCCCCTCTAATCCGAAGGCATACATGATCATGTCGAGAAAAGCATTTAATCCAACCTTGTCAGCTCTTAGATCGCCATAGATCCTCGGAAGTTCAATTAATATATCATCTCTGCCTAATCCCTCACGTCTAACCCTCTCAATGAATTTCACGAGAACCTCATCCTTCGAGAGGATCTTCCTAAGTAACTCCCTGGTCTTCTCTCCTTTGGGGTCAATCCTATATGCATACGCGAACTCCGCTGCCTCTCGGCTTAGGATATACTTGCCCGGCTCCTCCTCGCTCTCCTCGAGGAAACCCCAGCTCCTAAAGAAATTATTATTCCTGCTTATATTGTGGAGTGAAACGTCAGTCCTCTCAACTACATCCTTAACTCCAACGTATCCCTTATCCGCTCCAGCATTCAAATATGCTATTAGAACATCGCAGATCTTCGGGAAGCTTAAACGCCTAGGAAAATACTTCTCATCCATCACCTATCCTCCGCAACAAAATAAAATAGGATTCGCCGATGAAAATGTTATGTGGATCATGCTTAAATCTCTATTCCAACCTCATTGAGTATTTTCTTGAACTCCTCCTCCCTCAAAGACGCCTTCCTTCCACCACTATATATGGCCTTAACCCTCGAGACGACAGCTGCAACCTGTTCATCAGAGGGCTCCATCCCAGTTAGGCTCTTGATCTTAAACCTTATTATGGCCTTCCCTGAATGCTTTCCAATCGTTAATCGCCGCTTATTCCCTACGAGCTCAGGGGGATAGGGCTCATACGTTAATGGATCCTTCAACACGCCATGCGTGTGTATGCCCGATTCATGGGCGAAGGCGTAATCCCCAACGATGGCCTTATTCGGTGGGATAACATATCCCGTTGCATGTCCAATTAAGTCGGCGAGCTTCTTAAGAAGCCCAGTCTTACCCTCATACTTCTTCACGCCGTAATGCAAATAAAGATTCATAATTACCTTTTCTGTCTCGGCGTTTCCAGCTCTCTCCCCAATCCCAAGGAAGGTTGTGCTCGCATAGACTTTATCCCAGAGTCCGGATGCCGCTCGTATAGCCGCCATGGTATTCTCTACGGCGTTTCCGAAATCATCATGTGCATGAATCTCTATGCTCTCGATCTTGGTCTCAGCCTTAATTGCCTTAATCTTCGCTGGTATGCCGTTAGGAAGTGGAGCGGCTGGATCCGATAATCCAATACCTACGGTATCGCAGATCCTATAGCATTCAGCCCCAGCCTCAGCAACAGCATTTATGAATCTCCTCTCAAATTCCCAGTTGGCTCTTGTGCTGTCCTCCCCGTGAACGAAGACCCTTAAGCCATGATCCTTCGCGGCATACTCAACGGCGTCAATAACCCTTCTGAGAAGTTCATCCTCGCTCTTATCCGGCCATTTAGCCCTAAAATGTATGTGAGAAACCGGATGGGATATGCCAACCTCCTCAAATCCACAGTCTATGGCGTCATCTATATCCTCCCTTAGAGCCCTGCACCAGCCTGCAATCCTAGCATTTAAGCCCAAATCATGAATTAACCTTGCAGCCTTCTTGTCTGCATCATGAAAGTGATGCAGTTCTATCCTCTCAACGCCTATCTCGTCGAGGAGACAGGCTATCTCAGCCGCATCCTCTGGAGAAACCGCTAAACCAGGCATCTGAACTCCATCTCTCAATGTGGTATCATCGATTAGGGGTTCAACCTTCAATGAGAGCTTACCAAAGTATTCCATATAGTCCAATTGTCCATCCCTCCAAAACAAGACGGCTAAATGATCGAAGATGAAGAGTCAAACGATGATTCCTCAGTTCCAATTCCGCGAATTCATGCATCCAAGTCAATCATACACCCCCATCCGCCAGCGTGATTGAATCATCTAATCCATCAGCTGATAGATTAATGCTAGATGCTCGGCCTATACGGGCGTCATTTTTATTCAATAAAGGAATACGTTACGAATGATTTGTATATAAATATTTTCATTTTAATTGGAGAAATATTTATATAACGTAAAAATTTTTGAATGAATTTGAACTTTTGACGTTGGGGGAATAGATCTGGAGGAAAACCCATTTGCAGAGTTGGATGAGATAGACATTAAAATAATAGGTTTGCTTCAAGAAGATTGTAGGCTGAGCTTCAATAGGATTGCGAAGGAACTTGGGATATCGGTTGGAACGGCGTATAATCGCATAAGAGGCTTGGAGGAGAAGGGGGTTCTAAAAGGCTACACTGCCATAATAGATCCAGTCAAGGTGGGATATCAATTAACGGCGATAATTCTCATCCAAGCCGAGGGAAAACATCTGTTGGAGGTTGAGAGTGAAATCGCAAGGATGGACAATGCGATCTCAGTTTACGACATCACAGGAGAATTCGATGTGGCAGTAATCGCCAGATTTAAGGATAGATTCGACATGAACAAGTTCATAAAGGCTCTCTTAAAGATGCCCTATGTGAAACGGACAGTTACAAATGTTGTTCTTAACGTCGTCAAGGAGGACTTCAGGGTTCCATTACATTAGAGCCTAAACGCTCTACTCGAAGAATTCCTTTCCTTCAATCAAGAATCTCCTAGCGACCTTCTCGTTGATCTCTATGCCCAACCCCGGCTTATCCGGAACCCTTACGAATCCATCCCTTATTAGGGGCTTATCTACGCCCTCAATGAAATCCTCCCATCCAGGCGCATCGGCTGCGTGATGCTCGAAGGCAATGAAGTTTCTTGGCATAGTAGCGCATGCATGTACAGTCGCCATGAAGGCTACTGGAAGCCCACAATTATGCGGGGCTATAAGGACATCATAGAGATCGGCGAAGTCAGCGATCCACTTAAGTTCTGATATGCCCCCAACGTCAGAGACATCGGGAGAGACTATGTCAACGGCATTTTGGCTTATTAAATCTCTGAAGCCATGTCGAAGGTATATCTGCTCGCCTGTGAGTATAGGAGTACTCGTCATCATCGAGAGCCTCTGATACAATCTTATCTCAGTGTATGGCGTAAAGTCTCCGGTGAGTAGATCCTCGGCTCACATGAGATGGAATGGCTCAAGAGCCTTCGCAAGCCTAACAGCCGATGGAAAGCTCTGTCCAGGCCCGCAATCCAATGCTAAGCCTATCTCATCCCCTAGGACGCCCTTTAGAGCCTCAACAATGGCTATCTCAGCCTTAAGTCCACGTTCAGTAACGTGTCCCCTGCTTGGATATGTTCTGCTAGCCTCAAGGATTCCGCCTTTAACGCTTAGAAGCTGCCCTCCATGCAGGCCGATATCAAACTTCAGGATCGTGTAGCCCTCCGGGAGAGCCTTCATCCTCCTAGCCTTCTCGGCGTAAGCCTCCGGGGTATACGCCGAGGATGGATCATCCTCGCTTAATGGTATTCCTGAACCGCAGTCAGCATATACTCGAACCTTATCTCTAACCCTACCGCCTAGCAGGCTATGAATCGGCCGATCAAAGGCCTTCCCAGTTATGTCCCACAGGGCCATCTCAACTGCACTTACGGCTGAGCCCCAAGGCTTAAATGCGCCTAAATGTCGGATCCTCATCATTACGGCATTTATGTTCGTCGGGTCGCAGCCGATAATATGCCTTTTCAGGTTGAGAACGTGCTCTCTCGGACAATGCGCTTCGCCATAACCGTAAATTCCCTCATCTGTATCTACGCGGATAATCACTGAGGGACCTACATGGGGAGCCCTAAATACGGCGGCCTTCAAATCCTTTATCTTCAATCGCAACCATCCTCTTAGGTCATTACTGAAGGATCTACAATTTAAAACTATTGATGCCCAGCTTGGATCATCGAATAGACCTATTGAAGATCTTCACGGCTATCATGAGGAAGGTCGCTGAGAAGAAGATGAGCGCTAGAAAATCGAGTAGAAGCCTTCTGGGCTGAATCATCCCGAAGGTCGCCTGCATTAGAGCCTCAACCGAGTATGTTATGGGGAAGAGATAAGCGATGAACTTGGCTGAGGGCATGAAGGCAAAGGTTTCATCTAAGGGAATGAATACGCCGCATATAAAGATCATGAGGAAGCGGATAACATTTAGGGGCCACATTGCCTCCGTAATATCCCTCGCCTTAACAGAGAAGATCATTCCAAGAGATGATGATACAATAGATGTGAGGAAAACAGCAATCATGAATGTGACGGGCTCTAACTTCAATCCTGGCATTAATCCAGTCCATCTCCAAAATGACCCAAACAGCATTAGGATGGCTCCAACTATAATCGCCACAATAAATCCGAAGATGGCTCCAGAGATGGCCTTCCCAAAGATCAACGCTCCCGGATGGATGGGAGCGACTAGAAGCCTATCCATGGTTCTGCTTCTCCTCTCAAGCGAGAATACTACGGCCTCAACTGATGTAGCTCCGAAGAGGGCTGAGACGGTCACGACGCCAGTTAATCTATGCGCTTCAGTCACGCATGGCCTTCCCATGGCGAATGTGAAGTATAATATTAATGGGAATACTATGCCGAAGAATATTGATGGAGACTTCAGATAATACATCCTAATATCCTTCTCGGTTATCGCCCAAACCTTCAATAGATCATCAGATAATCTCTTAATGCTCATCTCTCCGATCCCTTCGCCCTTATCTGCTCCATCCTCTCAACGGCCACTATATCCAAGCCCGTATACCTAATAAATACATCCTCTAATGTCGGATTAACAGTATTTACGGATAATATCTCCAATCCATTTCTTCTGGCGAAATCAGTGATGGCCTCTAAGTTACGGGAGATATGAGGCGAATACAAGCGGATCTTGTTCTCCCTAAGCCTAATAACCTTATCGCAGTGCTTCTCCAACTCACTAAGAGAAGGGATCGGAGCGTTGAATGTGACCTCAACGATCTCAGACATCTTTATTGATGCCTTCAATTCCTCAACTGTTCCCTGAGCAACTATCTCTCCGCGATTCAATATTGCAACTCTATGGCATAGCCTCTCAGCCTCTTCAATGTAGTGCGTCGTTAAGAAGATGGTCTTCCCCTCCTCTTCATTCAGTCTCCTAAGTATGCCTCGAATGACATTTGTGCTCTGAACATCCAATCCGCTCGTAGGCTCATCTAGGAAGAGTATCTGCGGATCATGTATGAGAGCCATCGCTATCGCAAGTCTCCTCCGCATGCCCTTAGAGAATTGGCGGACGGGACTATCACGCCGCTCCTTCAAGCCTAAAATCTCCAGGAGTTCCATAGCCCTCTTCTCTCGGACATCCCTAGGCACAGAATATAATCTTCCAGTAAACATCAGATTCTCCCAAGCTGTAAAGTCAACATATACATTCGATATTTCTGGGACAAGCCCGAACCTACTCTTAACCTTCACGGGCTCCTCGAAGGGGTTGCCTCCAGCCACGATAACCTCCCCGGATGTAGGCGCAGTCAACCCGGTTAGTATCCTAATCAACGTCGTCTTCCCAGCGCCGTTTGGGCCTAAAAGCCCGAAAAACTCTCCCTCCTCAACCTCTAATCTGACGTTTTTGAGGGCTAGAACCCTCCCGTATCTCTTCGTTAAATCATTAACTTTAATGGCGAATGTCAAGTCTCAGCTTTCCTCCTGATGAGAGAACCACAATATACGCGGCTTTCCCTCCTAAGATACTATACTCGCCTCGTCATTGAAAAGCTCTTTCCCAAATTACTCCCTAATTCGTATAGGCAGATGCCGACTGGAAGAAAAAGGGAAAGCCTTTAGAATTGCCCTGGAAAGTGGCAGGCTACGAAATGACCCGGCTTAACCTCCTCTAGCTTCGGAGCCTCCTTTTCGCAGATATCCTTCGCATAAGGGCATCTTGTATGGAATTTACATCCGCTTGGAGGATTGATCAGGCTTGGAATCTCAAGGCTTCTGAGACGAGGAGGCTCGCTTGACTTCGCTATCTTCGGATCTGGAACGGGCGTGGCGGAAATAAGGATGCTCGTGTAGGGATGGAGAGGATCCCCAAGGATCTCCTCTATCCTTCCTATCTCCACTATTGAGCCCAAATACATAACCGCGGCTCTTCCAGTTCTAGTAAAGTATCTCGCCATGTCAATATCATGCGTAATGAAGAGGCATGCCATATTGAATTTATTCTTCAAATCCAAGAGCAGATTTATGATGCTTATCCTCAATGATGCATCGAGCATCGATACTGCCTCATCCGCCACGATGAAGCTCGGCCTAACCGATACAGCTCTGGCTATGGCGATTCTCTGCATTTGACCGCCGCTAAGCCTGCTCGGATGTCTCCTAAGGAAATCCTCTGGGGGAGATAGGCCTACCATCCTAAGCAATTCACAGACCTTCTCTCTCGTCTCCAAGCGGCTCTTGGCGAGCTTATATCTGATCAACGGCGGAGCCAATGCATCATAGACGGTCCGCATGGGATTCAATGCATCATAGGGATCCTGATGTATTATCTGCGCGTTACGTCTGAAATCGAGGAACTCCTTCTTATCCATACTCCAGATGTCCTTTCCCCTAAAGAGAACCTGCCCGTAGGTGGGCTTGTAGAGGCCCAGCATGATCCTTCCAAGCGTGCTCTTTCCACATCCGCTTTCGCCTACCAGCGAGAAGGCTTCACCCTCATATATTGCTAGGGAAACATTATCAACTGCCTTAATGAAGCTCGGCTTAGAGAATATTCCGCCTCCAACCCTAAACATCATAGTTACGTTCCTAAGCTCTATCAGAGGCGTCTCACTCATTCTTTTGCTCCTCCATAAAGGTGACATGCAACTAAATGTCCACCGCCAACATCCACAAGTTTAGGCCTAACCTTCTTGCATATAGGCATCGCATGGGGACAGCGTGGATGAAACTTACATCCAGGCGGGGGATTTATTGGATCAGGAATCGGTCCTGGAAGAGGCTTGATCTCGTTGATATCCTTCTCCCTGGATGGTATCGAGTCAAGCAGTATCTTAGTGTATGGATGTCTCGGATTATAGAATATCTCGTCTACGGGCGCTATCTCAACTATGCTGGCCAGATACATCATGGCGATCCTATCCGCTATCTCCGCTAGGCACGCCAAGTCATGAGTGATAAAGAGCATGGTTATGCCAGTCTGTTCATGAAGATCCCTGAGGAGCTTCAGAATATACTTCTGGGTTAAAACGTCAAGTGAGGATGTAGGCTCATCCAAGATGAGGAACTCCGGACTAAGGAGGAGAGCGAGGGCGGTGATGGTTCTTTGCTTCATCCCTCCGCTCATCTCATGCTGGAAGAGACGGAGAACCCTATCTGAATCAAGTCTCACCTGCTCTAGAAGTTTTCTTGCCCTCGAGATAATCTCGCTTTTACTCCTCTTCTTGTCGCCCTTCGAATGCGCGAAGAACGTATCGAAGAAGTGCTCGCTCACCCTTATGACAGGATTTAATGCGTTCTGCGCTCCCTGAAATACTATCGCCGCCTTCTCCCACCTGAACCTTCTAAGCTCATCCTCTGGAAGTGAGAGGACATCGATCTTCCCGTCAAATATCACCTTTCCGCTCTTAATGTATCCGTTTGGATCAACTAGGTTGAGGAGGGCATGGGCGAGAACGGATTTTCCGCAACCACTCTCACCAGCAAGCCCTAAAACCTCACCGCGATAAATATCCAGATCTACGTTATCAACCGCCCTGAGTATGCCTCTGGATACTCTAAATTCTACCGTAAGCCCCCTAACAGCCACTTGAACTTCAGGCTTAATATTATATTCAACCTGAAGCGACTTCAAATCCTTCTCCCTGTTCTTCCCTTCATATTTAAAATAAGAATCCCCTTTATTACATTTTTGAATTCCTCAAATATCATAGCCCGCTGAACTATCTACCCCCAACTTCTCCAATGTCTCCTTACTATTATCATGTAGCCAAAGTTCAAGGTTCTGGGGCATTCCATTCCAAAAACTTAAGCTTGCATCCTCAAGCATCTTCAGCTGATCCCTAGTTAAGTTTAGTTCGGTCGCTCTGATATTCTCCTCGAGCTCTTCAACCCGCCTAATCCCAACGAGGGCTGTCACCGTCAATTCCTTCTCGATGAGCCACCTGAGCGATACCTGCGCTGGAGTGGCATCTGCCTCTTCAGCTACGGTTTTAACAGCCTCAACCACCTTCATAGCGCGGCTATATACTGGCTCGTTAAAGAGCACATTGGCCCTCTGAATCATAGTCAACTCGGATCCCGCATCATATTTGCCCGTTAATAGACCTTGAGCAAGCGAGCTATACGCGATAAGCTTCAACCCGCACTTCCTGCAGAACTCCGCTATTTCAGGTCTATCGTAGCTTCTCCATAACAGATTATAGGGAACCTGATCTGTAACGATGACCCGGAATGCTTCTTGATCAAAGTTTTTAAGATGGGCCAATCTGAAATTTGATAGTCCACCGAACCTGATTAATCCCTCCCTCTGAAGCCTCTCCATCGAATCTTGGATATCCCGATAATCTCTAGGTTCCATATCGCTTTTGTATCCATATCTACCCTTAATCTTCGGCCAATGTATCTGGTATAGATCTACATAATCAGTCCTTAATCTCTCCAAGCTCTTATTCAGTCTCTTAAGCATATTCTCATATCTCCAATCGTAGCCTCCGATCTTCGTAGCGAGGATGACATTATCTCTTCTGCCCTCGAGTATCATGCCGAGGATCTCCTCTGATCTCCCATAGCCCTCAGCAGTATCAATAAAATTGATTCCCTGATCCAATGCATAATCGACTATCCTCTTGTAATTCTCTATCCTCCCGGTGCCCCACGCCCCTGTTTGACCGAACTCCCACGTTCCCAATCCGATCGCGCTTACCTCAACCCCGTCTCTACCTAATCTCTTGTATAACATTTCTACCGCCGTAAAAGACAAGTCTTAAGTGTCACGTTTAAAAGCTTTATGGATGCCTCTCTAAGCATTATTGAAGGATGGCTCATGAGCATTATAACCTTAAAAAGGCAAATTATTATTATGATGGGGGATCGAGGCTAATACATATGTGGGGTGTCGCATTAACTGTAGGTTTAGAAGTTACAAAGGCATTTCTGATATGCGTTTTACTGGCAATATATATAGAGAATTACCGAAGTATAAAATCTAAGTTTACATTGGGGCTCCTAATGTTCGCCGCGATTCTATTAGCGGAGACCATAATGGCTATAGGTATATACTCAGTTACATCCCTGTGCCGTGCAATAGAGATGTCTGAAGTTGCAAGGCCCATCTTAAGCCTCATCGAGGTCATTGGAATAGCCATACTAGTCTGGATAACGCGGAAGTGAAGAATCATCAGGAACGTGTATCAGCGGTTACATCTTTTAATGGATCTCATGAATAAGAGATCATTCGGGCAAAAATCCACAAAAGAACCCTGAGGAGTTGTATTCTTGCAGTATAGAGAGCAGCTTGTCTGGTATCTCCTAGCTGGAACAAAAGGGGGAAGAACGAGAGCCAAGATTATATTGGCACTCAAAAAGCGCCCATATAACGCCCACCAATTATCCTCAGCCCTAAATTTAGATTACAAGACTATAAGGCACCACCTGAGGATCCTTTTGGAGAACAGGCTGATAGTGAGGATTGGAAAGGGAGATTATGGCGCGCCGTACGCCCTCTCAGAATATATGTACCTAAACTTTGAAAAGTTCAAGGATATTTGGAAAAAGGTTAAAGGATAGAAATCGGCTTATCTCCGGATCGAGTAGAGCGAAAGTCAGATGATCTAAATGCCACTTAAAATCTCAAATATAAGAGTGCTTCTGCCGATACTTTTCACTATAATCCTTATATTTTTGATTCTGCCTCCCATCCGCTTCATCCCAAAAAGAGAATTTTATTTGCAGGCCTCTCTGGCTTCACCGGATCCTAGGATCGGAGGGTTCTTCGGCTGGTCCATATCCGCATCGTCACAATACGTCGTTGTGAGGGAAGCTAAGCTTTCAACATGTGAAGAAGCAGATATGAGTCATGTATATCTCTTCGATCTTAAGACTTTAAAGTTAAAAGATAAATATTCATGCCCAAATCCGAGAAGGGGCTTCTACGCTACCCAAGCTTCAGCCGTAGACTCAGATGTGATCCTCATATGCAGACATTGGGACGATGTAGATGGTAAGAGGGATGCTGGAAGAGTCTACGTCTACGACGCTGAAACATATAAGTTAAGGGCAATCCTAAAATCCCCAAACCCTCAGATTGGAGGGTTCTTCGGCTGGTCTGCGGCTCTAAGCCCAAAATACATAATAATCGGGGAGCTACGAGGATTTGCGAGCGACGTCAAAAGAGCTGGTAAAGTATATGTTTACGATAAGAAGACGCTAAGTTTAATGGCTGAGCTCTCCTCGCCAGATCCTAAGGAGTGGGCTGGATTTGGAAGCTCGGTAGCCGCAAGCTCAGATATAATAGCCGTGGGTGAGGCTTGGGCAAGCGTAAATAGAGTTGAAAATGCAGGTCGCATATGCATCTTCGACGCTTCCACGTATGATCTTGAAGCAGTTATAACATCTCCGGATCCGCAGGAGAACGCGGTCTTCGGCTACTCAGTAGCCGTGGCGAGATCCAATGCGGTTATTGTAGGGGAGCCAAAGGCGGACGTAAACGATATACGCATGGCCGGTCGAGTCCACATTTACCGTTACAGAGTGACTGGTCAGGCAGTAAAACTTAATATTCGCATGGCAATTCTAGATTCATTCATAATCGCCACAATCTCAGCCTTCACAGCAATATATCTGAAGGGCAGAAAACAGATTTGAGATTTATGCGCAAATCTTATAAATTAAGTTAGTGAATAGATTTAATACCCGGCCGTTAAAAGATATATTAAAGAAAAAGAGTGATGAAAATGAAAAACCTTAAATTAGCGGCTATATTGGCTGTTCTAGCGGTTCTACTCGTGGTGCCAACAGCCGCTTTGGTCTCATCCCAAGAAGCCCCTAAAGTCCCTAAGAGATTCAGATATATAAACCCGGTACCCAAGCCTCCTGGTCACTTTAACGTCTTCGTTCGCGATCATGTCGGTCATGCCCTATGCTTCGATCCACTTGCATATCTGAATAGAGCAAATGGCACATGGTATCCGTGGCTCGCAACAGACTGGAAGCTTTCAGAGGATGGATTGAAGCTCACAGTTCACCTGCGTAAGGGAGTGAAGTGGTCAGACGGCACACCATTCACAAGCAAGGATGTCCTAACAACATGGTATTGCGGCAGAATAATGAAATGGTGGTACTGGAGGTACATAGATAAGATTGAAGCTCCAGACGATTATACGGTTGTCTTCTATCTTAAGAAGCCATGGATCTACGCTGAATTCCACATCCTTCAGAGGAGGATAAATGCTCCCTACTCCATATATGGAAACTTCTCGGATGCTGCTAGAAAGGCGATTGCGGAAGGGGACCTAAAGAAGATGGATGAGCTCTTAACCGCTTTAACTAAGTTTAGGCCAAAGAAGCTCCTGGGAACAGGCCCATTTGAGTTTGTCCGTCTAACAACATCAGAATGGTTGCTCCGCAAGAGACCTGACTATTGGCATGGAAGCGACCTAATAAAGTTTGATGAGTATGTACAGATACACCTTGGAACAGGGCCTTCGGAGTTTGCTGGGATACTAGCGCGGGACGGTGACTTCTGCACTCCAGATTTGACAAGGGAGATCTATGAGGAGCTAAAGAAGAGAAGCGACAAGTTCTACGTGCCAGTTGAGTCCTGGCATCATGGCCAAGCTCTGCTATTCAATACTCATAAGTATCCGCTCTCATTATTAGAAGTGAGACAGGCAATCGCTTATGCTCTAAATAGATCGGAGCTATGTATCGCTGTGTCTCCGCATCCAGATATGGGTAAGCATCCAATAGGGCCGCCTGACTATCCAATTGGCATGCTCGTAGGAGACGAATACGAGTGGATACCAGAGGACATTCTGAAGAAATACTTCAACAAGTACGAGTATAACCCGAACAAGACAATCGAGATATTTAAGAAGTTAGGCTTCAAGAGAGGTGCAGATGGCATCTGGGTTACGCCAAACGGGACAAGACTTGAGTTTGACATAATCTCTGCTCCATGGACAGACTGGGCTCTCAGCTGCGAGAACACGAAGGCTCAGCTAGCAAAAGTTGGGATTAAGCTGAACGTTTACGCTACCGAACCCGTCGTATGCACGAGATGCCCAGCCGGAGACTTCGATATGGCCTATTACTGCATATTAGCGAGGTTCCTGCCGCTCCCAACAGAAACGTTCTATCGTGGATTTGCGAGCGGCTATGCTAAGGGAATGGGCACCTACGGTAAGATATATGATGTTCCAAAGGAGATATGGCCTACAGGCAAGGTGAACGCAACTGACCTCGCAATTAAGCTCGAAACTACACTCGATAAAGAAGAGTTCAAGAAGATGGTGATCGCTCTAGCTTACGTGGCAAACCACTACCTGCCATACTTGGCTGTAAGGGAGAAGCCTTGCACATATACATATAACATCTATGATGTAGTCTGGCCTGATCCAAAGAAGGATCCAACATTCTACAAGTGGGCCGCCTATACTGAGGATGCAGTCTGGTACTACATGATAAACGGCCTGATCTATCCAAGGGAGCATGTTAAGGTCGTAGAGAAGACAGTCGAAAAGCCAGTGGAGAAGGTCGTTGAGAAGCCTGTTCCAGTCGTGCCAACATGGGTCTATGGAGTAGTCGCTGTAGCAATAATCATAGCCATAGCCGCCGTTGCATGGGCCCTAACAAGGAGACATTAAAAGATTTAAATTACAATCCCCATTATTTTTTTGGGTTCGGTGGTGAAATATCGGTGAGATGGATTGTTAAAAGATTGCTTAAGGCGATCTTTACCATCTATATTGCTATGACCATCACATTCTTCTTGATAAGGGCCATGCCCTGCAATCCAATTGACAGGGCAATACAGGAGTATTTAAGGCAGGGAATACCGGAATATGAAGCCAGAATCATTGCGGCATCCATATATGCGACATTTGATATTTCCCAGCCAGTTCATGTGCAATACATAAAGTATATCACAAGCCTCTTAAGGGGCGATCTTGGCAGATCGATCTATTGGCTGAATGTCCCCGTAACAAGCATTATTGGACCAGCCATTGCATGGACCGTATTTTCGCTATCTATCTCCCTGACGCTTAGTTTCCTCATAGGAATAGTCCTTGGAATGGCGATGGCATACAAGAGGGGCACAGCCTTCGACTCGATAATGACCGGAATAGCCACAGTCTGTAATGCAACTCCAAACTATATATTGGCACTCTTCCTCCTCTTTTATCTAGCATTCGCTACAGGATGGTTCCCAACGCATGGGGCATATGATGTAGACGTAACCCCAGGCTTCAACTTGAAGTTTATCTCTAATGCGCTTTGGCATGCAGCACTCCCGATAATGGCATATGTGATCACGCAGTTCGGAGGATGGGCTCTCTCGATGAGGGGCAGCACACTGAGCGTTCTAGGAGAAGATTATGTAGTCGCCGCTGAGGCAAGAGGCCTTCCAAAAAGGAGGATCATGCTTTCATATGTTGGAAGGAATGCATTGCTACCATTATTTACGGCCTTCGCCATAAGGCTGGGCTACATCTTTGGAGGCTCAACCCTAATAGAGACGATCTTCAGCTATCCAGGGGTAGGCTGGTACCTATACACGAGCATAAACAG
>QMXE01000022.1 GCA_003661975.1 Candidatus Bathyarchaeota archaeon | reverse complement strand
CTTATGTACATAGTCCTGAAACGTTGAGATCCGCCAGATAGATGCCTTGGAGGTGACTGAGAAACACAACAGAATCAGTCTTGAAGCTCCTGTAGAAGTGTCTTCAAAGAAAGATGAGATGGAACTCAAATATCTTCTTAAATCCTCTTTAATGGAGAGGTATCCGATTATCTTAGCAATTTGAGGAGGTTCATTTAAAAGAGGAGAGGGTATTTTCGTTTAGTATCCGATTATGTTAGCAATTTTTCCACTGGGGCAGAGTTCATAGCACTCTCTGCACATTGCGCATACATCAGCTTTCTCTGGCACGACGGTGACCTTTCGATCGGCCCCTCTACCGACGAAGGTTATAGCGTTTTCTTTCTTGATTTCCGCACAGTATCGAATGCATAGACCGCAGAGGATGCAGTATGTGCGTTCACCGGAGAATCTGGATTTTTCAACTCCGTATTCTTTGGCTAAGCTCATTATTGGCCCTGTCGGCGATATTGGAAGAAGCATCTCTATTATCGTTCTTCGAATCTTCTTAACTTTTTCAGAGTTTGTCTTTACCTTTAGTCCTTCCTCCACTGGATAGCAGCATGCCGCTACTATTCGGGTTCTCCCTTTTCTTTCGATCTCTACGCTGCAAATTCTACAGGCGCCATATGGTTTTAGTCCTTCATGATAGCAGAGCGTCGGTATTTCTATGCCAGCCTCCTTTGCCGCTTCCAGAATGGTTTTTCCTTCTTCTACCTTAACTTCTTTCCCATCAATCTCTAAACTAATCATCTTCTTCATTTATTTCCCTCCCTTCACTCTCCTCTTTTCCGGATGGGCTTCATACCTTTTGGCGGTGGCGGAATGGGCTCTCCCGAAATCTTTTTTACAGCGCCGAATCTGCAGACTTCGTAGCATGTTCCACATTTTATGCATTTCTCCTGTTCGATCCAATGTACATGCTCCTTATCTCCATGTATAGCTCCAACCGGGCATTCTCTTAGGCATAACGTGCAAGCCTGGCATAATTCTGGGTCTATGTAATAGTTTATTAGCGCCTTACATACTTTAGCCCGGCATTTTTTATCCTTTATGTGCTCATCCCATTCCTCTCTGAAGTATTTTAGTGATGTTAAAACTGGATTTACCGCTGTTCTGCCAAGCGCGCAGAGAGAAGCCTCCCTCATAGTTTCGCATATATCCTCGATCAGCTGTATATCTTCCTCTTTGCCTTCTCCCCTGCATATATTATTTAGGATTCTCGAAAGCTCCTTTAGTCCTTCACGGCAAGGAACACATTTTCCACAAGACTCTTCTAGGAGAAAATCTACGAAGTATCTTGCCGCGTCAACCATGCATGTGTCTTCGTCCATGACTACCATTCCGCCTGAACCCATCATTGAACCGACCTTTTTTAGCTCATCAAAATCTACGGGCGTATCGAGTAGCCATTCTGGAATGAAGCCTCCTGAAGGTCCTCCCGTCTGAACCGCTTTGAACTTTTTCCCTCCTCTGATCCCGCCGCCTATCTTAAAGATGATGTCGCGGAGCGTTATTCCCATTGGCACTTCTACTAGACCAGTATTATTAACCTTTCCTACAAGTGAAAATATCATTGTGCCGCTGCTTCCCTTAGTTCCTATGCTTCTGAACCATTCCGCTCCGCGCAGGATTATTAGTGGAACGCATGCCCATGTCTTAACGTTGTTGAGGCAGCTTGGTTTGTTCCATATTCCCTGAACGGCCGTGTGAATGTACTTCGGTCTAGGCTCGCCCACTTTTCCCTCTATAGCAGTCATTAATGCACTGGATTCTCCTGAAACGAATGCACCAGCACCCCTATGAACTGTAACCTTGAAGTTGAAGTTTGAACCCATGATGTTTTCTCCTAGCAATCCATACTCCTCCGCTTGCTTTATTGCAATGGAGATGTGCTCCGCGGCCATTGGATACTCCTCTCTCACGTAAACGAAGCCTTCATGCGCGCCGATAGCATAAGCGCCGATTATTAACCCTTCAAGAACTGAATGCGGATTGCCCTCCATCAGCGCTCTATCCATGAAGGCGCCGGGGTCGCCTTCATCACAGTTAACTATTACATATTTGGGTTCTCCCGGAGCATTTCGTGTAGTCTCCCATTTTATCCCCGTTGGGAAGCCAGCTCCTCCACGCCCTCGAAGGTTTGAAGCTTTTATTTCCTCGATTATTTCTTCAGGTTTCATTTCGAATAGGGCTTTGGCGAGCGCCTTGTATCCACCCACAGCTATATAGTCCTCTATGCTCTTTGGGTCTATTCTTCCATTATTTGCTAGGAGCAGTCTAAGCTGATGCTTGTAGAATGGGATCTCCCCAAGCTTCGATATCTTTTCGCCTGTGTTAGGGTCAGTGTAGACTAGCCGTTCAACAATTTTTCCATCTACTAATGTCTTAGAGACTATTTCTGGGACATCTTCGGGTTTAACTTTTAGGTAGCAGATTTCTTCAGGATATATAATTATTATGGGTCCCTGCTCACAGAACCCTACGCAGCCAACCTTCTTAATTTCAACTTTGCCCTTCAAACCGTGTTTCTCAACTTCTTTTTCAAGTACGTTGATCGTCTCATCTGCGCCGAGGGCGATGCAACCAGTTCCTACGCAGACAGAAACGATATGTTTCTCAGCCTTACTTTTAGCTATAATTTCACTTCGAAGTTTTTCCAGATCTTCTGGAGAATTTATACGTTTCACCATTCCTTTTCACCTAATCATATTTTGACAATATTTCATCTATATCACGTATCTTTAGGTTTCCGTAATATTTCCCGTCGATGGTCATTACAGGTCCAAGTGCACAGCATCCTAAGCAGTTAACTGTTTCAAGTGTGAATTTACCGTCCGGAGTGGTTTTACCCTTTTCTATGCCTAGAATTCTCTGAATTCTGTCAAGAATTGCCTCTGCACCTCGAACTTTGCAGGAGGTTCCCATACACACTCTGATCAGATGTCTTCCTCTTGGAGATAAGGAGAAGGCCTTGTAGAACTCTGCGATAGTGTATATCTGGGCTATCGGAACTCCTAATCTCTCCGATATCCACATTAAAGAGAGCTTTGGAAGCCAACCATACTTCTTCTGAACGTCCAGGAGAATTTGAATCAAACGGCTCTTATCTGCATTGTGTTTATCTATAATTGCGTCTATATCACGTAACTCCTGAATCACAAGCCTTAGAGCTCTTCCTTTCTGTCTAATGTGCCTTATAACCTCAGCGTAACGTAACGCTTCCATCTCAAGCCTTCTAAGTTCAAGGCTTAAAGCAGGCTTATCGAACTCCAGCGAGTAATATTCGCTGAGAATCTCTAAGCCTCTCAATAGCAATTCCGTTTTACTTAAACCCGAAGTCTCCTGAAGTTTAGACAAGATCCTCTCATGCTCCTCGTTTATCCTTAAGCCCACGAAACCCGATTTTGACCTTTTCCTTTTATTACTCTCCAAATTGAATCACTGTTTTACTCGTTAAACAACCAACTATATAAAAGTTCCGCCTTTCTCTAGGGACACTGTTTCATGGGGCAGAAGTACCCATAGCTCAGTCTATCAAATAGCAAGCATGATAAAAGTGTATCCGAAAAATCCCTGCGGTGATGCATTCATGAGAGAACCTATTTGGAGCCTAAGGGAAGAAGTATCAGACCATTTTAGGGATAAAAGGTTCAAACGAGAATAAGTTAGTGGAAGGCATAAATGCGGATCGATCATCTTTTAGCCGAGCCGCAACGTCTAATTGTGAACTTTTCATGTTCTTCTAGCATAACTTCCAGTCCAGTCATCCTTAGGATATGTTTGTATTAACGCATCTTTCTACTTGATTATTTTTATTGCTCTTTCAAGGCTCTCTTCTTCGTGCACTATTTTTGAGATTGCCTCCATTATCGCTGGCATGTTTTCGTATCCCCAGACGTTTCTTCCCATGATTACGCCTTTTGCGCCGGCCTTCATTACCTCATTCACCATTTTTAGTAGGCCTTCCGGATCGCTGGCCATCGGGCCGCTGGCAACGATTATTGGAACTGGGCAGCTCCTAACTACTTCACGGAAGGTATCTGGGTCACCCGTATAATATGATTTTACCACATCGGCGCCAAGCTCGGCTGCGACTCTATCAGCGAATTTTACATGCTCCGGATTAGCCCATCTTCTTTCCGCTTTAGGCTTAAAGTAATAATCGATAATTTCTGGTGGAAGAGACTCCACGAAGTGTGGCATTCCCCATTTATTGCATTCCTGAGAGACCTTCCCGACCTTCTCTGAGTTTTCAGATTCCCTCTTCACTCCGATGAATGCCATCGTTGCGACTGCATCAGCCCCGCATCTTAGGGCATCCTCTACTGATGAAAAGAGCCGGTAATCAGTCATATCAGGACCAAGTAGTGTTGCCGTGCCATCGAGCCGCGCTATCACGCCAACCTTACCAGCCAAGTCTTCATGGCACAACCTTATCATGGATGGATTCATCAGTATAGCATCCGGTTTATAATCACATTTTAGAACCTTCTTTAATGTTGATTTAATATCTTCGAGTCCCTCAACTGGCCCTAAGTCTACGCCATGATCCATAGTGACGACAAATGTCCTTCCATCATCTCTGAAGATATGGCCCAATCTGATCTTTTTACCGGATAAGCACATAATCCCACCCATTCATCATTCGTTTAAATCCTTAAAAAGGCTATTGGGAAACTGCTGGAAATAGATCCCTCAGTTTTTCATATAGCGACGAATAAACCTTATAGTATTTATCGTAGATCTTTCTGTTCTTTGGATTAGGCTCATACCTCTCCTTCAATCGAACCATCACGTCGCATCCATCCTCGACGCGCTTAAACCTCCCATACGCTACTCCTGCGAGTATAGCTGCCCCTAAACTAGCCGCCTCACTAGTCTGAAGTGTCAAAATAACCTTGGATGTTACATCAGCTTTTATCTGATTCCATAGTGGACTTTTAGATGCTCCGCCTAGGGATCTGATTTCTCTAACCCTAACTCCGAACTCTTCAATAAGTTCTACATTCCTCCTTAGCATGTAGGCTATTGACTCCATAATCGCCCTTATCACATGCGCTCTACCATGGCTTAATGTCAATCCGAAGATCACTCCCCTAGCATGCGGGTCGAATTCCGGAGGACCCGCGCCAGCAAAGTGTGGAAGAATTATCAGCCCATTTGAGCCTGCATTAACTCTGCTGGCCTGAAGTGTTAGGAGATCATATGCGTCGACGCCCATCTTATCTGCTACCTCCGCTTCATACTTGCCGAATTCATCTCTGAACCATCTGAGCACGATACCTGCGGTTTGACACCATGGGAGAAGGAAGAATTTTCCAGGCACTGCATGATGATGGCATGGAACCCTATGTTTTGGGTCGTATATAGGCTCGTTCAGCGTAGCGAGAAGAGCTAACGCCGCCCCCGTAGTCTCAGTGATTATTCCCGGCTTGACATTTGCTGATCCAACTGCCCCTGCCGCTTGATCGAAGGCTCCCGTCGAAACTATAGTTTTTGTGCTGAGACCAGTAGCCTTGGATGCTGAATCAGATATATTCCCGACGGGTTTCCCTGAGGGATTCAGCTCTGGAAGATGATCACGGCTGATCCCTATGACTTCAAGCATCTCATCCCACCAGTCCTCTCTGCAAATATCGAAAATCAACGTTGAGGAGACAACTGAGTATTCTGTGGAGAAGATTCCGGTCAGCTTATATATCAGGAAGTCCTCAACGAGCAGGTATTTGTATGTCTCGGCGAATATTCTCGGCTCGTTCCTTTTAAGCCAGAGGATCTTCGTTGCAGGCCATGTCGGAACAACCTGCGGTTGCCCAGTCACTTTGAAGATCTTATCTACGCCGAAGTGTTCCTCTATGATTCTGCTTTCGTCGCCCGACCTATTATCCAGCCAGACTATAGCTCGTCTGAGGGGATTACCATTCCTATCCACCGGGATGAATGTTTCTCCTTGACTTGAGATCGCTAAGGCCTCTACCTCCGCTGGATTAACATTTGATGTCCTCATAACCTTTAAGATCGCCTCCCTACATGCATTCCAATAATCCTCGGCATTCAATTCAGCCATGCCAGGCTGAGGCGTCTCTATATTATACTCGGATCTACCGACTGCGACCATGTTGCCCTCCTCATCGAAGAGAACAGCCTTTAAACTTGTTGTTCCAGCATCTATTCCCATCAGATATCCCAAGTTGACATCCCCAAATATTATTGCGGAAAAATAATATTTAGCGCGTATGGAATCCATTCATTTCTCACGATGCTTCAGACGACATAAACGTTTTTAATCCACGCTCCCAATTAGAGTTTAGGTGTTATTATGAGCGGGGAGATGAATGAGGAGGAGATTCTGAGAAGAATATGCCTCTCAGGGAGAGAGAGGGAAGAGGCTCTGAAGAAATGTCATAGCATAGTTGAATCTTGGGGACTTAAACTACCTGATGTCCCCCCAGATCCTTTGCATTTCGGCCTCAATGACTTTTACAGGATTGGAGAGATCGAATTTAACATCAACAATGATGTTGAGCATGGATACTGCGGAAAGTTCATCTTCATGTTTAAGGGGCAGACTTGCCCAATGCATTATCACAAGCGAAAGCATGAAACTTTCTTTATTGTTAAGGGAAGGATCAGAATGGAACTCGGCGGCAGAACCTTCATCATGGAACAGGGAGACAGAACTATTGTGGAGCCATATACGAAGCATCAATTTACAGCATTGGAGGACAGTTTAATACTTGAAAGTTCGATGCCCGATCTTATTGATGACAGCATCTTCGAGGATCAGAGGATCAACAAGATGATCTTTGGAAGAGAGATGTCGTAGCAAATTGTGCCCTGACCATCTGTCAGCATGACTCTACTCCTTCAATAATATTCTTCAATATTTTTCTTTTTTAATGATGACATCTAAAAATCTTCCTTTATTCACATCCGTACAGCTGATGAGGTGATATGACAGACTAATGTTATATCGGCGTTTCTTCTAGAGAAAACCAACTTGCCAATGCCATAGACATACCATATTTAAAAATTTTTGAGTTTCTCTTGACCATCTTCACCTCCTATTTTAAAGGCTGGAATAAAATATGGCATATAGAAAAGGTTTCTCGATAATAAAGGATAGGTATTTCCAGCCGTTTGTGATAGATGATTTAGTGCCAAATAAGGATCAAAAATCTTATTCCTTTAATTAAACTTGGATATTATACACAAGAACCCGGAACTAAAGCTGCTGTCATAACGATCAAAGCCTTTTTATGCTTTTTGATTAAGTCAAGAATAGTGCAATCTTCTTTTTATTGTCCATTCCAATTGTTATTTCTTGATATGAATGGTTATGTCAAAGTGAAATTTGAGGGATATGCATGGCATGAAATATTAACCGGAACATCTGCATAAAGTAACATGCGAGGAAAGCGCATAAAAGTATTTTAGGGAATGGTAGGAATCGACTGGTTTACGTGTCCCGCAGGACACCCCTGAATGGGTTATGAAGGCCACTATTTACGAGGTGCAGATAGGCATAAAATATTATGCTGGGCCATACTCTCCATTTCCGACGATCAATGATCTAATAGGTGCTCTGCCGAGAATTAAGGAGATAGGCTTTAACACCGTACAGATTATGCTCTACTGTAGCCACTATACGATAATAGACTACATCGACGTGAAGAGACAGTTCGTCTGAACGTACTGGTATGAATTCCCCTTCGCTCAGGCATGAGTTTTGAGGACTGTTCTAAACCTACATTGATCAGTCTGCTCATCCACTGTTCACCTACCCAAACTTTCCCGCGATATAATTCTTTGTCAATTCGCTGCGAGGATTCTCAAAGACACTTTTAGTGTCACTGTACTCGATGAGCCTACCCTCGTATAGGAAGGCTGTAAAGTCTGAGACTCGGGCTGCCTGTTGCAGGTTATGGGTAACTATAATCACGGTGTATCTCTTACTCAGTCTTCTAATTAGGGCTTCGATCTTTGTTGTTGCTGCGGGATCTAATGCGCTACAAGGCTCATCCATCAGTATTATCTCGGGCTTCACAGCTAATGCCCTTGCGATGCACAGCCTCTGCTGCTGCCCGCCTGAGAGGTTGAAGGCGCTATCCTGCAGTCTGTCCTTAACTTCGTCCCATAGGGCTGCCTCCCTGAGGCTTCTCTCCACAATCTCGTCGATTTCCCTTCCATTCGCCATCTTGTGAATCCTCGGCCCGAACGCGACGTTCTCATATATTGACTTCGGAAATGGGTTAGGCTTCTGGAACACCATCCCAACCTTCCTTCTCAACTCGTAGACGTTTATGTTTCCATCGTAGATGTTGTGTCCATTTATGTATACTTCGCCAGATGTCCTGCAACCACATATGAGTTCGTTCATCCTGTTGATCGCCCTTATCAAGGTTGTCTTTCCACATCCCGAAGGGCCCATGATCGCCGTGACAGCCTTCTCCCTGATCTTGAAACTTACGTCTTTCAGGACATGGTTGTCTCCAAACCAGACGTTTAGGTTCCTAATGTCTACCTTAGCATCATTAACCATGCTAACATCACCCCTTCATTCTCAGCCACGGCTGCCTCAACCTGTAATAGCTCCTCAATAAAATCGCGGAGAGGGAGAGGGAGGTGACGATCATAAAGAGAACTAGGGTTATCCCAAAGACTCTCTGGGCTGGAGCTCCTAAGGCAACTATTTGAACGAAAAGGTTATAGGAAAGCGCCATTACAGGCTCGAAGGGAGTCTTCGGTAAGCCCCTCGTTATGAGAACGCATGACGTGAATAGTATAGCCGCGGTCTCTCCGGCTACCCTAGCCATCCCTAAGATCACGCTCGTAACAACTCCTGGCGCGGCTGCCGGGAGAATTGTTGAGCTTATCGCCTTCCATCTAGTAGCCCCTAAAGCCAGAGCTGCTTCCCTGAAGGATGCTGGAACCATCCTCAAGGCTTCCTCAGATCCCCTTATAACTATGGGTAGCATCATCAGAGCTAAGGTTAACCAGCCGGCTGCTAGGGATACTCCGAGTCCGAGATGTCGGCAGAAGAACGTGTAGCCGAATAGGCCTATCACTATCGATGGGACGCCGGCCAGGTTGTTGATCGCTTGGTCTATAATACGCGTCAGCCCTCCGCTCGGGGCATACTCCACCAAGTAGATGGCGGCTAAAACGCCTATTGGACCGGCAACCGCAGCGGCCCCAAGTAGCAGGTATATGGTGCCCACGATCATCTCTAACATTCCCCCTCGAAGCGCACTCATGGTGAATAGCTCCCATCTCACAGTTCCGATTCCGGTTAAGAGTAGGCTGAGAATCCACAGGAATATGAGTATACAGATAAGCATGGGCACTCCGAGGATTGCGAAGATCACTTTCTCTCCAGTCTGCCCGCTCATAGCTGAACACTCCTCCCTACGGGTCTCCTTCTAACGATTACATCGGCAATGGTGTTTACGGCAAATGTGATGATGAAGAGTATCAGCCCTAACCCGAATAATGCACTGTATTCTAAGCTTCCGACAGCTGCTTCTCCCATCTGCATTGCTATGACCGCCGTAACTGGATATACTGGAGCCAAATAATTCCATGGAGGTGTGGGAACCATAGCCACATTCCCCGCTACCATGAGGACAGCGACTGTCTCGCCTATGGCTCTCCCGAAACCCAACATTACGCTTGCTAACATGCCAGATTTGGATAGGGGCAGAATGACATTCCTTATAGTTTGCCATTTGGATGCTCCTAGAGCGAGTGCGGCTTCTTTATACTCGATCGGCACGGCTGAGATCGTTTCTCCTGAGACGCCGACTATTGTTGGAAGCACCATTATCGCCAATATCAGAGAGGCCGTAAATGCTGTTGCTCCAGACTGAAGTCCAAAAATGGAGGCTATCAGAGGAGCCAGGAAAGTTACTCCTATGAATCCATAGATTACTGAGGGTATGGAAGCGAGGAGTTCTATTACGGATTTAATTGGGTCTCGGAGCTGGAACGGCAGAATCTCAGCGATGAATATGGATGTGCATATCCCGAGGGGAATGGAGATCAAAAGTGCACCGGATACGACCATGAGAGAACCATATATCAATGGGAAACCTCCGTAAAGGTCAGAGTTGGTTTTCCACATCTGACCGAGGATCAGTTGCGTGCCCAGTCTTGTGAAGGCAAGTGAGCCTTCCATAACTACGAAGAGAAGCATCAATAAGAGGATCACCACAGAGAAGGAAGCGCAAAGGAATAAGACGAACTCTATAGGCTGACTCCTCAAATGCATAAAAAGTTTAGGAAGACCTTTTTTGAAGCTTCTTGTTTCCACTTCATACACCCGCCGGATATCTTGGGAGCTTCAGAAATCCTTGTTCTTCCACTATTTCTTGTCCTTCTGGGCTTAGAATGAAGTCGATGAATCTGTCGGCTAATGATCCACTCTCAGGTCTGGTGCTGGTGACCAAGTACAGGTATCGCGATATCGGATACTTGAAGCTGGCGATGTTCTCTATGGAGGGGTAGATGTATGGTTCACCTTCTTCCTCGGCTAAGGCTACAACAACCATTTTAGAGGTTACGAAGCCTAGGCCTACGTATCCTATCGAGTATGGAGTGGTCTCAATAGTCGTCCTTACCGCCGGGTTGCTCGGTCGAACATGCGCTGCATCGGTCACGTCGTAACCGTAGGGCTCCATCACATACTCCTCAAAGGTTCCCCTCGTCCCCGAACCTGGCTCTCTGACGACGACATAAATGGGCTCATCGGGTAAACTTGGGTCAACATCACTCCATCTTGTGTAGATTCCGGCGAAGATCTTGCCCACCTCCTGCAGTGTAAGCTTTAAGGTTTTGTTTACCGATGGGTGGACCACCACGCAAACGGCGTCCAACGCTATGGGATACAACCATAAGGCAACACCTTTCTCCTTTGCATCATTTATCTCCTTCTGTTTAGGAGGTCTAGAAGCCATGCCGATATCGACCACTCCATCTATAACTTCACTATAGCCTCGGCCTGACCCGCCGCCCGTAACCGTAATGCTGGTTCCAGGGTACTTGTTCATGAAAGCTATGGCGCATGCGTTAGCTATGGGTAGAACAGTTGTTGAGCCTGAGATGCTTATGCTCTCAGTGCGCCAGGCAACATCTTCCTTCCAGACTACGGTTTGAGATGAGAATAGCGTGTCCGTATAGTAGCCGCTGGCGAACCCAACGATAAACAGCAGAGTCATCACTATAATGGCACGTGAAGTCTGGATGCTTCCATGCGATCTTTCGCGATTCACTTTTTCACCTCCATTCATCCATAATTCTGAATGGACAATATATACTTTCTCGACATAAACTATAGAATAGTTAAATATATATTGAGGTTCTATAGACTAATTATTAGTCTATATAGGTAGTTGATCCCTATGAGTTTACCTGCAGAGTTGAGGAAGGTTCAGGTCACGGGAGGCGCTACTTACGTTATCTCATTACCTAAGAAATGGGTGGAGGCGGTTGGTTTAAAGCCTAAGGATCAGGTAGCGTTGATACCTCAAGCTGACGCATCATTACTTATAGTTCCTAAAGGAGACTTAAAGTCTAAAGAAAAATCAGAGGCGACCATAGAAGCGACCATACAGGCTGATCCTGAATCTGTGATCAGAGATTTCATCGCCCACTACCTCGTAGGATATGATATAATAAGGGTTAAACTTAGAAATGTAAGATACCGAGATCTCATCAAGAATACCGTGAGGCAAAAGTTGATCGGTGTTGAGGTAATGGAAGAATCAGCCAATGAAGTGGTTATCCAATGCTTACTCGGACATGTGGAGCTTCCCTTGAGGAGAGCTTTGGATCGTATGCACGTATTAATGTTATTCATGCTTAGAGATGCCGTAGACGCATTAAAGAATAACGATAGAGCCTTGGCTGAAGAGGTTGTCCGTAGAGATGATGAGGTTGACAGGCTATACTTCTTCGTAGTTCGACAATTGAAAGCGGCAGTCTACAATAGAGCGCTCATCGAGGAGATAGGACTCTCAAACCCTAGAGACTGCCTCGGCTACCGCCTTGTAGTGAAGAGTATAGAGAGAAGCGCTGACCATGCGGCAAGAATAGCCAGCATAATTCCAACATTAGCGACACCAATAAACGGGAAAGCCATAAAAGGAGCCGTTGCTATGAGTTCATTAGCCCAAGAGATCCATGAGGACTCCATGAAGGCATTATATAAATACGATCCAGCGCTAATAAACGGGTCCATGGCAAGGGTAAACAAGGTAATAGATCTCGAAGAAGAAGCTATTGAATACCTACTCAAGCTTAAGACTGAGCCTAGAAACATGATGGGCATCAGGCTAATCCTCGAGAGTATAAGAAGGATCGCAGAGTATGGAACGGATATAGCAGAGATAGCCATAAATCTATCAGTCAAATGACCCCCTCAATGAATCCGTCGAACTTCTTCATATCCACACAGAACGAAGAAGATGAGTGTCCTACTCAGATCTCCATAATTCTTGAGTGCTTCCCCATTCTCTGGCTTGATGACAAGAGATTTAGACGTGTGAAAACACGCATGGATTTTCTTCGCATCGTTGTATCTTCTTGATGACATCCATAGAATAGACCGTCCACATAAACTTTAAATCACAGTAAATTATTCACTGAGCCAAAATTTGATTTTATGACATGCAGATCGCGTTTACTATATTCCCTATCTCACATGAATATATTAAGAGAAATATTATATCGTAAATTTCAGGTTCACAATGCAGTATCTTAGCACTAAAGTGCAATGAGTATTTCATAATATTTTTTCTTGTGGCTGACCAATCATTCCGGATACCTCTGCGGAATAGACCATGAGAAACGAGGTTGATATCAAAAAATTTTCTTTCGCTCAAATATAGCTCATGGGAAGAACACGAGTTTCGCGGATAGGTAAGTTCTGAACCTTTTGAGACCCGTAGGCCGGAATTAAGTAAATATATCTGTCAATTGGAATCTCGTTCAGCCTTTTCAATTTGAGAATTCTCGCTTTTATACCTCCAGACTCTAATCTTCCTTCTGAAGTCACAGTTTGATATACTTCCGAACGATATGCTAATACTTAATAGCATTTTGCAACTAACAACTTATAGTGGAGGCATAAACTTGAAGAGGCCTGCTAATATACCTAAGCTTTTAGCTCCGGTAAATTCTTATGATGGGGCTAAAATGGTTGTGGATGCTGGGGCGGATGAGATATACCTTGGAGTAACTGTGCCTGGAAGGCTTAGAAACTTGTGGCTTAACAGATCCCCATTCTGTGAGGTCTCAAGCTACGATGAACTGAGTAGAATAGTCGGATATGCTCATGCCCATAATGTAAAGGTTGTCTTGACGGCCGTTTTCCCGTTTATGGCCAAGTCTATGGAGGATGACCTAAGACGGCACCTCAAGAGATGCTTAGATGAGGATGTTGACGCTATAATAATTGGAGATTTAGGCATACTTTCAATTGTCAAATCTATCGGTGTGGAGATACCGATTTATGCGAGTACCTTCATGGCTTCCATGAATTATGAGGCTGTAAAGTTCCTCAGCAAGCTAGGCTTCAGCAGGGTCATTCTTGAACGACACTTGACGATAGACGAGATACATAAAATAGCGGAGCACAGCCACGTTGAGATAGAGGTCTTCGTTCATGGAGGCGGATGTTCTAACATAAATGCAAACTGTTACTTGCTTCACTGGATATTTCCGAGGCTTCTCTTTACGCCTCTGAGGGATTTAACGCCCTGCAGGCATCCCTTTAGGGTGTATGATGAACACGGCAGGCTCCAGGGGGTTCTTCCAATACTAGACGGCTTTACTTGGTGTGCCCTATGCAGGGTTCCTCAACTTTTAAAGGCTGGAGTTTCAGGCTTCAAGATTGTTGGCAGATGCCTAAGCGGGGAGAGACAAGCTATCATGACCAAGGCATACCGGGAAATCTTAGACACGTTGGCTGAGGGAAAGACTGGTGGTAAGGCATTCAGGGATAAGCTTAACTCGGTTATAAGAGAATTGGACGATTACTATGTTCGTATGATTGGAAGGAGCTTTCGAGAGCTCTTCTGCAAGCAGAAGAGGTGCTATTACATCCCGCTCTTGACAGCCCAATATAGATACGGTTAGGGGTGTATGAGAGGAGTTGCTGAAGTTCTCCGCTCAAGCCGAGAATTTGAAGATGGTTGAAGAATCAGTTAAGAGCCATGTAGATGCCGTTAGATTTGGCTCGGAACTCTGCGAGAGAAAAATACCAAGCCTCCAGACCCTCAAAAAGGCTTATAATCTCATAGAGGATCATGACAAAGAATTCATATATGTGACCCCGAGGCTACCTGATCAGGCCTTAGAGAAGATAAGGGAACATGTGGATTTCCTAAGCGGTAGAGAAGCTAAGATCGTGGTGAACGATCTAGGACTGCTAAACATTTTATCCGACCAGCCCGGCTTGAACCTTTGGCTCGGAAGGTTCCTCGTATATCTCCCCGCCAGATGCCCATGGAGGCTTGGCATAAAGGATATGTTCTTCCTAACGCTCTCAATTAAGCTCATGCTTGACAGAAGGAAGGTCGCTGACCTGTTTTATCAAACGAATCTAAACTATGAGCCCACCGTTGAGCTCTTCAAGCAACATGGAATTATAGGTGTAGATCTAGATTGGATCCCCAAGTGCTTCCAGAGCTACCAGGCTCTAGCGGACTGCGGACTGCAGCTCTCAATTCATTTATATATGATCCCCGTCGCTTTAACTAGAAAGTGTCACACCGCCAGGTTTTTAGGGATAAGGCGCCTCGACAGATGCGATAAGCCTTGCTACAATAGGTTCTTCCGAATAGTTCATGACAAGCTTGGAGTTGAAATGTTTCTATCTGGGAATGCAGTCTTCAGACTTGAAAAACCTTCGCCTAAAGATCTTGAGAAGCTGAATAGCGTAGAGTCTCTTGAACTCGTGATACCAATAAATCCAATAACGAAAACTACGAGCTACAAAGAGATAAACAATGTTATACGGAACCTAAAACCTACCTGACGACATCGATGATGCTCCGTGAAGCTTCAGCAAGCTATAAATTTTTGTCACGGAGAGGATGCTGCTCCCCATAATGAAAAACATACGCTTTCTACAGGGCTTCTATATTCATAGCTATGACATCAATTTTTATCGCATTATCTTTTAAACTCCAAGTTAAAAAAGGCATATCAGGAGAATCAATTGATAAAATGGATTGGTGATCTACGTGAAGAATCTAAAATTGCTGGAGAGATTTGAAGCAGCTGGACACACCTATGAGGCTTATCAACTCCCCAATGACAAAGTAATCATCGTTGAGAATAAAGGCGGCGTGATGATTGTTAAACAAAAATACTATGAACGCTATAAATCTCATCTGATGCGAAATAAAAGAGTTTAGCAAGGCATTCCCTACACATTGTTAAGGTTAGCTAAACTGGCCAGTTACACTATACAGCCTAGAGTAATTGTAAAGTCTCAGCAAATTCTACGTTTTCATTTCTCATTGATCATTGCAGAAGGAGGAGAGCCGACTATTTGTGCTCTTTGACGGATTTACATGAAGCCTTGCCATCATGCACAATCATAATCAAAGAATTTTTATTTTAAAATTAAAAATTTAAATTGCAAGTCTCTCAGCGAGGTCTGCCTTGTAATGGAGATCGTAAGAATAGGCGCGATAACCGATGTTCATCATGGCCCCGAGAATGATATGAGGGGTTACATGAGAAAGTTTGTTCATGACATGAATAATAACTTTCTTCCGGACCTAGTTGTTGAACTTGGAGATTTTTGTGATCGCGGGGAATTAAAGAACATAAATGATGAATTTTCTAAGTGTAAGGCTCCACGCTATTATGTAATGGGGAATCATGATGTAACTGAGATTGGAAGGGCCGAATTTAAGAAGGAAGTTGGAATCGACTATGACTGGACATCCGTTGACATCGGCTTTCTGCACATAATATTTCTAGATGGAACTTGGGGAGAATCTCACGCTCATATTCCAAGGGAAGAGCTGGAATGGTTGGAGAGGGATCTAGAGAATATCCCAGAGACAAAACTCATCATAGTTTTTTGTCATTATCCGATCAGGTTCTATGAGAATTTCGGGATAAGTGGCGGACTTGATAATGAGGATGAATTAATGAGCATATTTGACGGCTATAATTTAATAGCTACATTCGGCGGCCATTATCCCTACTACGGAGGCTACGCAGAAGTTAATGGCGTCTATCACATCGCTCTGTGTAAAATGCGCGCATCATACGCGAAAATCACAGTTACACCTACTAAACTTGGAGTAGACGAGGGAGACGCCGGCATCTATTACCACTTTAACCTCAACACCAAACTCTCCGAAATATGACCTCTGCTAGTCGTATTAGACCTCTCAATTTTTATCTAGATCTACTCTAAACCGAGATGATCCCCAGCTCGTCTCAAACTTACTGAACCTCTTAAAGGCTGGGGTTTAATAGAAAAATGTGGTGGATAAGCGAAAGAGGGGTTCGGAGGGAAGATGTCTTTTGAATGGCTAACTCTATCTCTGAAAGATTTATAGTAGCCCATGAATGCATGAGGCTATTATGCTGTTCAGCTCAGCAATAGCCGTGAGAGAAGAATCATCCCACAGAGTGAAGCTCTCGTCATTTACGGGTTCTAGCCCATAAGATTAGCATTATAGCATACTTGAATCTAGATTATGTGAATGTAGATTCCTAGAAGGGACGCGGATAGAATCTTTCTAGTCGTGGTCTCCTGCTCAATCAAGGCTAATAGGATGCGATTGAATCTCATCCTAACTCCAGCCATAAACGCTGTAAGGGCTGTGGCCAATGAGGTTCCGCCTAAGAAAGAAATGTAAAAGCCATGAAGCGGACAATTTAAATTCAGCAACATAACAGCGAATGGTTTAATATCGACGATGACATTCGCAATTAAGAATGTTGGAAAGTCTAAATATTGAAGGAGCATCAATCCAAGAAACAATGCTGGTCTAAAATGGAGGGGAGTGAAGGACAATTTTCCTCACATCAAAATAATTGACCTCGATTCTCCTACGAATTATTTTTATTGTTTGTTTGAGAGGGATTAAAGCGGATGATCCAAAAGCACATAATCTTATAAACACGGATGAATCCCAAAGATTCCTCTGAAAAGCCAGTGGAAGATGCGTTTCCAATGGGCAGATGCTGTCTTCATAAGTTAAAGAGCCCCAGATAATCTTTAACTCTAATTAGGCAATCAAATGTTGGTATGGAATAGAAGACGCTCAAAGCATTACTTTGCCATAACTTTATTTTCAGTATCTTCTTCAAGTCAATTATCGCCAGATCTGATTTTAAAGGTTCTCTTCTTAAGCATGAAATGTATAATTGCCTATCAAATCTTACGGTTCCATCTATTCTTAAGCCCAATCTCTCAGCTTCTTCTATTAGCAATTTCTTTGTTCGTCGATAATCTTATTGCCAATAACCCAGAACTTTTTATTCAGATTTAAAGCGATATCTCTCAGTAACCGTGCCAGCTCTAGAGATTCCACGGTTGGATCGATGATTGTGATTAAACCGTCACACTCCTCTTCTAATCTCCTTCCCGCATGTTCAATTCCAGCTTCGGTATCAACCAGAACGACCTCGTCTCTTTCTAAGCATAGCTTACCGAGCAGAATCTTTGTTAATATGTTGAATGGACAGGCGCAGCCTTCGCCTTACTCTCTAACTTTACCTATTACGATTAGTCCTATTCCCTCCTTTGATGTTGATATGTAATCTGAAGGCAAAAGATCAAGCCTTATCCCCTCCTTAGCCTTGGCCAATGCCTTGGTTATGTTAGGCTTCATCCTCCCAAATTCTTCTTCGTCTCTCTTTCCGCCAACGTACTCAACAAGGGGCTTGGGAAGAGACACCCCCATGTAGGCTGGTAAGAGAATGTTAGACTCACCTGAGCCAATTAAATAAACCTTAAAATTCTCCGATAGGATTCTCGCCATCAGAACTGCAAGAGCCGTTTTACCGACTCTCCTTTACCACAGATCATAATCTTCATAACATATCCTCCCAAGTAGGAGGACTCAAAGAGAAAATAAATGCTTTGAGGTTGAGTATCTGTGAAATGAAGCAAATATAAGTCTTCAAATTTAAACCTTGAATGAAGATCTGTATATCTGTCTATGGCATTAAGCCTCCTTTAGTGGTTTGACATTGACGATTCAAAGTTCGTGACCAAAACCAAGATTGAGGCTGAAGATGAGATCTCACCACGTCTGATAAGTCGCTTATTAACATAACTCCAGCCCACGCATAACCACTGTAAAATCGCAATGATATGGGAGAAGACCAAGGAAAAATTTAATGCTACATGAAGAAGAATAGAAGTAGTTTTCAGTGAGGTATAATGAAAAAACTACCTTCCGTGTGGAATAAGAGGGTTGACCCAGCGATCGATCCGAGATTCTCAAAAAGAGAGGTGAAGCCTGTAACATGGAAAGACCTGGAAAATCAGGTTCACACGCTATGTTTACGTAGGTTCGAAATGGTTAAGATAGGGCCTAAAGGACGAATGGAAGATTTCCGGCGTCCACCCAGATATGGGGGATCATATGGACGAGAGAGGCTCCGCGTCGTCCGCTTTAAAGAGGCTTTAGACTTACATAGCGAATTGTATGATTTCGGCCGCGTCATAACTCTTAAGTGGAATATAATCCTCGCAGAGAACTTTAAGGAGGTTGTGGATGAGATAGCTCGCCGTAATCTTTACCTTTGCCTTCACGGGTATGTGCCAACATGTATTCCGGAGGCTCTGTGGCATGCTGAGTTTCAGCCCCCTCCCGAAGTACACAGGTATCTTCTAGAGAGGCTCGGCTCTCGCTTTCTCGGCTGGGAAAATGGTGAGCAGGATGGACGCTACGTCGCGGCATATGCTAAAATGTACTGTCCAGCGCCTCTAACACGCCGCCAAGCTTACGATTACTTCTTAAAATACTTCCGTCGCTTATGCAGTGACCTTCAAGACTATGTGTACTATGAGGGGGCCCTTCCCACATTTACACATTACTTCGCTGATATGGGTAACCATCGTCTGCTTGGCGCTGAGATAGGAGGCAGAGGCAATATGCCTATGTGGTTTACCTTCATTCGGGGAGCAGGAAAGCAGTATGGCATCCTATGGTTTAGTGACATAAGTCTTTGGAATATATGTCGCGGAGGAGCATTGAATCCTGAGCTTGAAGAGGAGCATCCTGACGGCAAAGTAGGACCTACCCGAGGAGTCAGCATTCAGTTGCTAAAGAGACTATTATATATAGCGGCCATGTACGACTGTTGCATGGTTTTAAGCTTTGAATTCGGCCACCTCTCATGCAAGAGGACAGTCACGCGTTTGGTAGATGGTAAGCTTAGGAAGGTTCCTGATCTCACTGCTCTCGGCAAACTTCAACTAGAATTTAAAGATTGGCTACGCCGCCATCCAGATCATGGGGTAATGTATACGCCCATCGCTTTGATCTTAGACTTCTACCATGGCTGGGCACCTCCCAGACATTACTATCCTTGGCGCGGGGAG
>QMXE01000021.1 GCA_003661975.1 Candidatus Bathyarchaeota archaeon | reverse complement strand
TACGAGATAAAAGTTGAGTAAAATATCGAATATTTTTATATATTTAGTTAGATACAGTGAAGGATGGAGGGATAATTTTCTTGTCGGATGAAGATTGGTGGTCCAGATGGTTCAAGAGGAGGATGTGGCCATTCTCCGGCCGAAGCTTCTTCGAAGAGATAGACGAGATGTTTAGGGAATTAGATGAGATGATGCGAAGGGAATTCGAGGAGATCTCTAAGAGGGCTCCAAGCGAATTGATTAGGGAGAGGAAGCTTCCCGATGGATCAGTAGTTCGTGAGTGGGGTCCATTCGTTTACGGATATAGTATAACGATTGGCCCGGATGGTAAGCCTCAGATTCGAGAGTTCGGAAATATAAAGCCAACACGCGAGTTCGGTAAGCCTCGAATCGATATTAGAGAGGAGAGGGAGCCGCTTGTCGACGTCATCGAATCCAATGGAGAAGTGAAGGTAATAGCTGAACTTCCAGGAGTTGAAAAGAAGGATATAAAGCTGCATGGTACAGAGACCAAATTGACGATATCAGTTGATACACCTCAAAGGAAGTATTATAAGGAGGTAGAGTTGCCAAGCAAGGTTGAACCGAAAAAGGCAAAGTCAACCTATAGAAATGGAGTTTTGGAAGTAACTCTGCCGAAGAAGGAAGAGAAGAAGCTGGAAGGGGAACCCATAAAGATAGAATAGCCCACAATGAAGCCCGCCTTTCTTTTTTGAGGAAAATATAAGTTTATATTCATATTTTGCTGATTTATCCCTAATAAAGAATGGGATTTAACCGTTATTGGAGAAAATTCTGTAGAGGAATGCGTATCTGAGCGGTCTCCTCGAAACTCCGCCGAGGAGAGAAAACTCCATCGGATTCAAGAATCAAGGTGATCGTGATGCTCAGCGTCGTCAGCATGATCTACATTGGAATCTACCTATTAACGCTACTGCTCGCCTCAGCTGAGCTAACGTCACTTTCGGTAGCCGCCCTTATAGGAGCGGCATTATCAACGCTCTTTGGAATAATCCTCGGAGTCTTCACGCCGGAGGAGGTCATAGGGTTCATTGATTTCAGAGTGATCCTCCTACTCGTTGGTGTAATGGTGACATTTGAGGTCGTTGAGAGAAGCGGATTATTCCGTGTAATAGCGCTTTATGCGATAAAATACTCCAAGGGAGATCCAAGGATCCTCTTCTTTTCGCTCTGCTTCGTCTCAGCCGCCCTCTCCCTCTTCCTAAGCGACGTGACGGCTATACTATTAATCGCTGCCGCCGCGGGCACCATCGCTAAAATAATGGATTATGATCCCGTGCCATACTTCGTTTCAGCCGCTATAATGATAAATCTGGGCGGAACAAGCACGTTGATAGGATCGACAAGCAACATGATCATAGGGATCGCTTCTGGACTTAGCTTCATAGATTTCCTATATTATCTGGCGCCGTGCGAGATAACACTTTGGATATTAACGTCTTTTGCGCTCTACCTGCTATATAAGCCTAGACTTGGAGAGAAGAAGACTCCGCCAACATATGATCCATGGAGCGAGATTAAGGATAGAAGAACGGTCTATAAGGCTGGATTCGTAATAATTCTCTTTCTAATTCTATTTCTGCTATATGAGAAGTGGAATGTAGGACCTGAAACAATAGCCTTCCTGTGCGCAGTCCTAGCACTGATAATAGTCGATGTCGATGCAGGAACGGTCTTCCGCCAGATCGATTGGGAAACAATATTTTTTATAGGGGGTTTCCTAATAATTATTGGGGGGTTGGAGAGGACAGGTGTTTTATCGGCCATCACGAGGATGGTGTTGGGGATGGCTCATGGATCCTCATTCTCAGCCTCCCTCCTAACTCTCTGGTCAAGTGCTCTTCTAAGCGTCTTTGTCAGCAACATTGCAGTTGCATTGACTTATACGCCCATAATAGGAATGATGAAAGACTTAAATTTGAATATGACATCTTTATGGTCGTCTCTTATCTTGGGGACGAATCTCGGAGGTGCGGCTACTCCAGTGAGCGGGGCTGTCTGCGTCTTGGCCATAGGAGCCCTGAAGGAGGAGAATGTAAATTTGAGTTTTATAGATTTTTCTAAGGCGGGAGTCTTAACTACGATCATCCAATTGGCATTTGCAACCCTATACTTGATTCTCAGATTTGGAGTATGAGGGATAGACATGAAGGATTTAAGGGAGAGAATTTTGAAGCGTGAGAAGCGCTCAATGGATAGGTATAAGGAAGAGAGGGATGAATTTGAGAAGGTGATGGGAACTCCAAAGATTGAGGTCAGCGTTGAACTGCCGAAGGGCTATGAAGATAAGAGAGAGGAATTCTTGGAGCTTGCGAAGGAAGAGAGCTTCCTTAAGGATGCAAATAAAGCCCTAAATAGGGTTGTTAAGAAGCACCTAAAGAAAATGAAAGAGCAGACTAAAGAATCCGAGAAATCCAAATAGGACTTTTTCATGAAGCCTAGCTCAGCCCATAAATACCTTCTAATATGTATTCTACTGCTATAGCCGCTATTATCAGAGCCATCACCCTCGATATAATGAGAGAGCCGGATCTCCCAAGGAGCCTGTGGATCTGATCTATGAATCTCAGAGTCAGCCAGACTATCGAGAAGACTATTAGGACGGAGGCTACTGTAATTGCGACGCCGAAGAGCCTAATGTTCAGTATCGTCGTCGTTATCGCTCCAGGCCCCACCAACAATGGTATTGCTATCGGGACTACGCCGACGCTCTCCTGGGAGTTCTCCCCTCCATTCCAGCTTCCGGTTAGGAGCATCCTCATAGCTATTAGTAGGAGGAGTATTCCCCCAGCTATCATGAAGCTCTGCATGGATATCCTAAAGAGGATGAGTATCTGCTCACCTAGGAGCGCAAAGAAGAGCAGCAGAATTATGCCTGTAGCTGTGGCTACCTGAAAAGTCCTCTTTCTCTCTTCTCTATTCATATTCTCAGTTAGGCTGACTAATATTGGCAAGTTTCCAAGAGGATCAACTATTATAAATAGAGATATGACCGCCTTAATAAGATCTGGAGCCGCCGATACGATTACCTCAAACATAAAATATTATTTGTCGAACTTAAACTTAAATTCAGTCTCTGCCTCTTCAGTAACTTTTTAGCGTTAGATTAGCGAAGAATGTAATAGCAGAGTGAAGAGGGGCATTCTGGATTGCAAGAGGAGGATATGACCCCAAAGGAAAGGTGGCTTGCAATACTTAGGAGGAGGAAGCCCGATAGGATACCGATGGATTACTGGGCGACCCCCGAAGTCACTGAGAGACTCATGAGATACCTACATGTTAAGAGCCTAAGGAAAATGTATGAGAAGCTTCACATAGACGCCGTGATTACTGTAACTCCAAAGTATGTTGGACCTCCAATTCCCGAAGACTCTGATATTTTCGGCTGTAGATACAGGAATGTACATTATAGGGATGGAGTATATAGGGAATGCATTTATCATCCGCTTGCGGAGTTCAAGTCTGTAAGTGAGATTAAGAGGAAGTATGAGTGGCCGACGGTTGACCTCTATGATTACTCCGTGATACATGATCAGATGGCTGGATTTGAGGATTATCCCATTCAGGGTGGTGGATCAGAGCCCTTTCTGATCTATAAGAAGCTTAGAGGTCAAAAGCAGGCCTTTCTCGACTTATATCTCCACCCAGACATCGTTCATTACTGCCTAGACAAACTGTTCGATTTCTGCTATGAGAATACTAGGCTCATATATAAGGAGGCTCCTGGAAAGATAATGCTGAGCTATGTAGCTGAGGATTTTGGCTCTCAGACTGACCTATTATACTCGCCGAGGCATATACGCGAATTCTTCATTCCAAGAATGAAGCGTATGATCGATCTGGCCCACAGCCACGGAGTTTATGTCTTTACGCATAGCGATGGGGCAATAAGAAGGATAATACCAGATCTGATAAAGGCTGGAATTGACATATTAAATCCAATCCAGTGGAGGTGTAGGGGGATGGATCGAGAGTCGCTAAAGAGGGACTTCGGAGATAAGATCGTTTTTCATGGAGCCATGGATAACCAGCAGACATTAGCCTTCGGCTCGGAGGATGACGTCCGAAGGGAAGTCCGGGATAACCTTAGAATACTTGGGAGGGGAGGGGGATACATACTGGCTCCATGCCACAATATTCAGCCCATCACGCCAATAAAGAATATAATCGCCATGTACGACGAGGGCTATAAGATGGGAGCATCATTCCTGTGAGCCTCCCCCTATTGAGGTGGGGGCTTCCAGCGTTCGGCTGGGCCTTTACATCTCCAGTCACATCTGCCGGTTTTTTGGGGGGCTCACGGCTCCCCCATCCCATGCGTTAACGCATGGGCTATTGACGCTTCCAGTCTCAGGGCGGACGCCCCATCATCGGCAACATGCCATACTCAAAATTTTGCCGGTTACATATTTAAGCCTTTACCGCAATTCATCCCCCACCAAAGATGGGGAGATTTCTTGCGGTATTCTTTATAAGCTACTAATATTTGTTCGCTATGTAGACGAGGCTGAATTCATCCGCGACACCATCAGAAGGAAAACTTAAGAGCATACATGAGATTTAAAATTCAAGTATGTCCGTCTGCGGGAATGCGCGGTAAAGAATAAAGCTTAGGGTTCCGTTAATGTAATTTATGTTTTCAGCCCTCGGAATAACGGGGACTGGAAGCGATACCCTGCCATAATATCTGATCGCCTCACGCTGAGCTGAGATTGTAACCTCCCATTCATGAACCGTCAATTCTATATCGGCCAATCTGACTCCTGGCATGAAGGCGTAGACTCTGACGATCTCATCCTCAACTATGACATCGACAAGCGGGGTTCTCGTCCACGGAGCCACAACAGGCCTCCTAGCGGGCCTTGGCCTTCTGGCCTTAGGCCTTACGCCGAAGGCCTTAACCGCGAACATTCCAAATAGGAAGCCTCCTATGTGAGCCCAGAATGCAACAGTTGAGGGTACTCCCAGCAGGGAGACGAATCCCATCATGAGCTGATATAGGAACCAGAATCCGAGGTAGAAGAAGGCTGGGACGCTGATTACAGTTACAAAGTAGAATAGGAAGACGAGAGTTCTTATTCTAGCCCCCGGAAAAAGCAGCATATACGCTCCTAGAACTGCTGAGATCGCTCCTGAAGCCCCGACGCATGGTATGTGAAGACCCAAAATGACGTATGGTATTGGATTGAAGATTATTGAGAGCAACGCCGATAGTATATGCATGATTGAAGCGAATACTCCGCCAGCCAAATAGAAGATTAGGTATCTGCCATGCCCAAATGCATCCTCAACGTTATCCCCGAAGATCCATAGGTAAAGCATGTTACCGGCTAAGTGCATGATATTCGCATGGAGAAACATGCTCGTCAGTAATGTCCATAATCTGTCACCGCCAAGTATCAGCGATGGAATAACCCCGAAGAGCTTAATGCCAGCGTTTATACCTCCGTCCAAGAGGAAGAAAAAGAAGAGCACTACATTTACGATTATCAATGCATAATTGATTATCGGCTTCCTCGAAGGCCTATTCTCATCATGAATCGGGATCATTCAAAATCATCGCCATCTCAGCTTGAAGCAACATTAAAGACCCATCATCAACCATCAACGACAATAGCACATTTACGGATCTACAATATAACCTTATATGTTTTGAATCTTTAATAGACCAGTTCGTTACCTAAACTTGGATGGTGAAATGGAGATGGCGAGGGAAGACCTTGAAGAACTGCTTAGAAGATTGGGTGGGGAAATAATAGATGTGGGGAGACCCGTTAAGACTGTAAGTCAGGCAGTCAAAGCAACTAATTCAAATCCAAAACAGATAATAAAATCCCTGCTCTTCATCTCCGAGAAGAATCCCGTACTAGTTATAGTGGATGGAGTATCGAGGGTTGACATTAACAAGCTTGCAAAGGTCTTCGGTAAAGTTAGGCTTGCAACGCCGAAAGAGGTTGAGCAGATAACGGGTTTTGAGGTAGGAGCTGTACCGCCGGTTGGAGTGAGAGTTGAGACAGTAGTTGATCCAAAAGTTCTTGAGAACAAAATTGTTATTGGCGGTGGAGGAAGAACAGATAGGCTATCAAGACTTGACCCAGAGAAGATAGTGGAATATCAGAGGGCAAAGGTAATCGATGTTAGGGTGAAATAACATGGATTACGCGATGGTCATATAATGGCCGATGAACAGCCCTAAGCGGCTCTTTAGGAATGCTCATCTGACGCATTCAATTAATGAGCACCCTTAATAGCCACTTGAACCCCAGAATTCTAATAGAGCTCCTAATTATCTCTTTAACCGCGTATCTGATGACATCTCCGCTTAGTCGATAATCCATCACTCCCTCCTCGCTCTCTACATACCTATATCCTCTCACTATAACAGCTGGGATTCCCTCGTCCGTTTGGCCCATGAGCAGGGCTGAGGCGCAGGCGATCTCATCGGCTATACAGTCTACGCCACCGAACTTCGGCTTGCCGTAAAGATCTGTATCACCGAAGCCCTTACGTATGACCTCTATGCCAGAGGAGCCCCTAGCAAAATCTAGGGATCCAAGCGAGAACCACATCTCCGTGTCCGTTATGACGACTGCAGCCCTCCTTCCAGTCAGCTCTTTGATTCTACGTCTAATCTCCCGTGCATACTCATCCAGATTCTTGGGTGGGATGCTTATCACGCCCTCAGGATGATTTGAGGAATCCAAGCCCGCATCACTATAGATCTGCCCTCCCCTTCTTACGATGAGCGTGTATGGAGCCTTCCTTATAGCCTCATAGGCCCCAGCAATATTCCTTGAGATCCTCTCCATTCTGATCATGCCCTTCTCAATCATCTTTACGAATGGAAAGACAAAGAGAACTTCATCGCTATTGTCTAGGACGGTCTGTATGAAACGTGGATCTCCCCCAGTCTTCTCCGCGATCCTAAGCGCCCTCCTTGACGGCTTAACCTCATCCAGTCGAATTAAGAATCCATATGCCTTCGAGATCACCTTGCTCGTTACAACGAGGACATCTCCATCTTTTATGCCGCCAGCTTCCTCAGAAGCCGCATCCACCAATAACCTCGCTAAGTCATCTCCTGGCTTAACTTCAGGAAGTCTCAAACCATACAATTCAATCTTCAAGTCTCAACCCTCACTACATCCAATCACTAACTCGCCCATAAGAAGCTTAGCATACACAGCGAAGCTCCCCCTCAAGAGTATTTTATAGGCGAGCACCGCAATAGCTGCTCCGCTTCTGCAGCTGATTCCACTACTGAAAAGGCAACTAGCAGTTACAAATAACCTTATGAAAATTCCTTAACAAACAACAACTTAAATATAAGCACCACGAAACTTTCAACGACAAAATTGAATATTATTGAGTGGGTGGTGACTGATTTGATTGGATATTCAAGCCTCGCATCCCTACCATTCCTTAGGGAGTATAGGAGCCGAAGGATCTCAAGCTACGACAAGACGGGAGGGAACATGGATGCATGGAGGATACAGCCCGGAGAGAGGAGGAGAATAGCCGACATAACCGGTCCCGGATGCATAAAGCACATATGGATGACGCTTGGGATTCCAAGGGAGGACTACACTAGGAGGGTAGTCCTTCGCTTCTACTGGGATGACTGCGATGAGCCGAGCGTAGAATCTCCAATAGGGGACTTCTTCGGCCTAGGGCATGGAATCAGAAAGAACTTCGTTTCGCTTCCCCTCCAGATGAGCCCTCAGGACGGGAAGGGATTCAATTCTTGGTGGCCCATGCCATTCAAGAGCTCAGCCATAATAGAGGTTGAGAATCAAGGCGATGAGACATACACGCATTATTTCTACATAGACTACGAGGAGTATCCGTCGATCGATCCAGTTAGGAATGCAGCCTACTTCCACATTCAGTGGAGGAGGGAACCGGATACGATGGGATGGGCATACATGGATGGATTGACACTAGAGGAGGCAGAGAAGGATCCAAGATACCTCAATAGGGATGGAAGTGGAAACTATATAATCTTGGAGGCTGAGGGAAACGGGATCTACTGCGGAGCACACCTAGACATCGACTGCTTCCACAGAAACCCAAAAGACTGGTATGGAGAGGGTGACGACATGATCTTCATAGACGGAGAGAAGCAGCCATCAATACACGGAACTGGAACCGAGGATTGGGTGAACTGCGCATACAGTCCCAGACAGGAATACAACGCCCCATACCACGGCGTGATCCTATACTCAGGAACAAAGGACTGGCCTTGGAGGGGAAAACAGACAATATACAGATACTACATTGAGGATCCCATAAGATTTTATAAGAGCATAAGGGTCACGATTGAGCATGGACATGCAAACACATTCAGCAACGACTACTCCAGCACCGCATACTATTATCTTTCAGAGCCAAAGAGGGGAGGACCTCCATTACCATCAGTCGAGGATAGACTTCCAAGACCAAACGAGGAGGAATACGAGCCAAAAAAGAGAACTAAGGATTAATCCATGAACAAAGCTCACGCTAACAAGCCCTCCCTCATTTTTCCATAACTGCTACCTCCGCATGGCAACAGTTACAATTGAAAGAGCAGCCTAGATACTTGTTTACAGTAAACGGACCCGTGTGAGCCCATGGCCAACGTTTATCTATTAACGTAATTTTTGCATTTTATGATGAAATGGTATCAGATAATATCAAGCAGATCGTCAGATCTTATAAACCACATATCGAGGCTCTCTATAAACCGTATAGAATCATCCATCCCTGAATTATAAATGAGTAACTCCTCAGGCTATGGGAGTAACTCGTTTCCTGTAATTCTAAATCTTCCATTATATCACTTCCACAATTGGAAAGTAAAGAGAGAAAATTCCTTTTTTATTCGCCAAATCTAAAACGGTCTCCACGGGAGTTATTTAAAGATATTGACCAATTACTAAATGGGAGAGTGGTATAAAACTTCACGTCAGCCATCATGCCGTAAAAGCAGTCGCCGATATTTCTCCAGTAAATTGAAAAATCGGCGATTGAGAAAATATAGAATTAATGGATACGCTCTTTGGTGTGCCACTTGAGAAAGAAGGCTTCCTATGAAGTTAGAGGTACCCGCGAATTTGCAGAGTTCTACTATGGATTGGACAAGAAGAGTTACCTATACAGGATTATCAAGAGGGGTCTTGATGTTTGAGGGAGAATATAGAGGCTGGAGAGAAGGTTGAGAAACGTAAGTGGCCTAAGATGTATGTGAGAAAATATGGAATAACTAGTCTTTTCAGGCTGGATCTTGATCGAAATTACCGTCTCACCTATACGATCATCGCTGATGGATGAAAAAGATCGCTTGTATCCTAGAAGTTATGGATCATAAAACTTACAATAGAAGATTCGGCTATTGATTAGAGGCGAACGCTAGTCTCAAACAGCTTCTTAAGCTTCGGGTTGTCCGGGAAAATCCAGATAATCTCACGTCCATTAAACATGATCTTGTTTGAAGATTCCAGATACTCGAGGATTCGCTTGAAAGTCTGATATTGTATCTTCTTCGGCAGTGATCTCCAGAGCTCCATCCTTGACGGATACTTCTTAGCCTCTTTTATGGCCTTCTCTACCATGAGAATCGTATCCAGCTTCGGTTCATGAAGGACTCTCGCCATTTTTGTCACTCATATTCTAAGTTGCGATAACCATTACATAAACTTATATAATTTCCTATGCCGTTTTATCACAAAACAAGCCAATAGGCCTAGACGATTCTGCCAGCCAGAATGTATGACTTCTCAAATTTCTCCGGTATATGAACCTAAAAAGGTTGAGGATGGAAACGGAGGCCGTTATGGAGAATTAAAGTCTGATTAAGAGAAATGAGGTGGCACTCATCCCAAACAAATTTTTATCACTCTATTCGGGAGTCTTGAAAACCCAATTTCATTCAGCACTAACATTTAATTTTATCCTTTTATCATTTTGTTCTGGTTGTTTGGGATGGTTGATTCCATGTTTGAGGCTCGCGTTGATAGGCTTTTGAGTCTAATGGATGATCGAGGCCTCGACGGCCTTTTAGTCGCAGAGGAGAATAATATGCTTTATCTGACTGGGTTCTCCGGTGGATCTCTGCTTCTAATTCCAAGGTTTGGCGATCGCCTCCTCTATGTTTATTCGGTCAATTATGAGGCTGCCAAGACTGAGGCTTTCGGCGTAGAGGTTAGGCTTGTAGGTCGAGGCGAAGACATATTGGCGAGGATCTCGGATGCAATTAGGGATGCAGGGATCAAATCTTTGGGTTTCGATTCGCTTAAGGCATCAACCTATCTCAAGTTGAGGGATGTAAATCCAAACGTAGACCTGAAGGATGCAGGTGAGATCCTATGGAGCCTAAGGAAGGTTAAGGATCAATCTGAGATTGAACTTATGAAGTTCGCGGCTGAATTGACGAGTCGTGGGATGAATAGGGCGGCTGAGATGATCATGGCTGGAGTAAGCGAGCGTGAAGTTGCAGCTGAGATCGAGTATGAGATGCGCAGGGGAGGCTCGGATGGAGTTGCATTCGACACCATAGTTGCTTCAGGCCCTAGATCTGCATATCCGCATGGTGGATGTGGGGATAGGAGGATGAAGCGTGGAGATCTAGTAGTCGTTGATATAGGCGCGAAGTATAGGGGCTACTGTTCAGACCTCACCCGGACATTCATTGTTGATGAGCCTTCGCCTAAGAGCCTAAGAATATACGAGACCGTTAGGGAAGCCCAGAACTTAGCATTAAAGGCTATAAGAGCGGGGGTTAAGGCATGCGAGATCGATAAAATAGCGCGCGACTACATCTCTAAGGCTGGATACGGCGAATACTTCGTTCACGGATTGGGGCATGGAGTTGGACTTGACATTCACGAGCCGCCTACATTAAGCCCGAAGAGCAGGGATATTCTAACCGAGGGATACGTCGTGACGGTTGAGCCTGGAATATACATTCCCGGACTTGGAGGAGTAAGGATAGAGGATACAGTCCTCATCTTGAAGGATCGGGCTGAAAAGTTAACTTCTTCGCCGATACCGCAATATTAGAGCCGATTGATATGGGCTTATTTCTCGCCTAAAATCTCCTTCAGCCTCTCAAATCCGCCTTCCCTTCTCAGATCAACCATTACTATCCTGCCCTTTGGCGCGAGCTCCAAGAGGAGGATGCATGAGAACCTATAGATCTTCGTGTCCGGCAGAACCCAGCAGTCAGGAGTTAAGCCGGCCTTCATGCAGCATTGGCATAGAAACTCCTCTGAGTTCCATCCCCACTCAACCGGAACCTGTGGGAGCAGAAGACCCTTATTGAAGCCACGCTCAACTATAAGGCCGTCTATGCCGACTCTAACCTTCGATGGATACTCCCTCGGAGATGATACCCTTATCAGCTCAGGCTCGGTGAGGACGCTTACCTCGAATACTACATGGTCAAGCTCGTCGATTGAGAGGGGCGGAAACCTTGGATCCCTAGTTGCGGATTCTATGGCTGCCTCTATGACTGCCCTAGCCAATGGATATACCGCGTATGGAAAGCCTATGCATCCCCTCAGAGTCCTCGCATTAGCCCTGATGGAGTTTATCGTGACGAATACTCCCATCGGCTTTAGGAGCTTCTCAGGCGTGTCGCCGGGGGGAGTTATTATGGTTCCATCCTTCAGGTTATTCTCAACTGCTCTCCTAGCTAGCCTAACGAGGAAATAGGCTTCCTGATCCGTCAATTCAAACTGCATACGCGTATACCTCAAATTCAAATAGATAATCAATTATGATATTTAGTCTTTCCTTTGCCTACAATTGTATCGTCAATTCTGACCCGTTCTTCTCCGCTGATCTTAGGGCTGCCTCGATGAACGCTACTATCTCGATTGTCTCCCAGATGTTTATGGGCGGAACTTTAGTATTGAACATCTCGATCACCCTCTTCAGGAGCTCCCTATAGATGTATCTCGTGTCGATCGAGCATGGGAATATGCCCTTTTCATAGAAGGCAGTGAAGCCATACCCATGCACTCCCATCCTCATCGCCCTTACAGTTCCAATTCTACCATCATTCCACACGCCGATGACTTTATCCCATCTCTCATCATGTATGCACCTGACGGATCTACATCCGGGACCCATAAGTGCATAGAGAACCTCAACCGCGTGTATTCCATAATTGAATAAGCCTGGATTCTTCGGGTGAGTCGGCCCTGGACTATAGGCGTCAACGCCTAGGATCCCGCCGATATCCCTCCTCGACTTCAAATTCTGAACCTCAAGTGCATATCTCAGCGAGGATGACGAGAAGACTGGAACCCCATTCTCCTCGGCCAATCTAGCGATCTCCTTTGCATCTCTTAGGCTGCAGGCGAATGGCTTATCGATGAAGATTGGGATTCTAGCCTCTATGAATGGCTTGGCCTGCTGGAGATGCTGGCTTCCATCCTGAAACTCCAGCATAACGGCATCTACACTGCCGATCAACGCCTCCGGAGAATCAACTATCTCAACCCCAGCCTCCCTGATCTCTTTGGTTCTCTCCTCAAGAACCTCATCGCTTACAAAGCTCGAGTGCTCGCCTGGATATCCGGCTACGACCCTTGCCCCCTTAACCCATTGATCACTCGGCACCCCAATGTGATTTATTCTCCTCGTGAAGTGGACTGCGTGGGATGTGTCAAAACCCAAAATCCCAATCCTAATCAAGAATCTTCACCACTGCACCCATTTAAGAACTTGATGAAGATAATGTTTTCTCAGCCCCTCGCCTCAACCGTCCTCTCTATCCTCTTAATCCTGAAATCCGTTGGCTTCAGGGCTTCCCTTATTACTGCCCATGCAACCTCAGGATCCTTCCCCTCACCACAGAGGAAGATATCCAAGGCGGCATATCGATACTCAGGCCACGTATGAATAGAGATGTGCGTCTCAGACAGGATTAGGATGACGCTTATGCCTACAGGGGAGAACCTCCATGTAACCCTATGCAGAACCTTCGCACCTGCATTCTCAGCGGCCCTCTCAAGCAATTTGCATAGGAATTCCTCATCGTTCAGGTCTGCCCTGCATCCATACAGGTCTATGAGCATCTCTTCTATTCTGGGCATTCTGATTCCCCCGACAATTTAGGCACGCGTCTAATATTAATGCTATCCTCTAGCCGGCCTATGAGGGATCCTTCTGACCAATTGGAATCCGCTCTTCCTCCCGCATCTCGGACATCCACTCGACTTCAGATCCTCAATCGTCCTGAAGTCTCCGTCTACGCCCACGCTTATGGTATGTCCGCACCTGCACTTGTAGAGCCTCAGCTTCGGCGAAGCCTCTCCAGTATATATCTTCCCATCGAACCTTCCAGTTATCAGGGGATGAGCCTCATCTGTAGTCTCAAGCTTCGCTATGAATGTGGTGTTCGCAAACATCTCCGCGCCCTCATACCTATTGAATCTCGGAATCAACTCCCTAATGAATAGGCCCATCTCATTTATTGCCCTCTGCAACTCCAGCATCTCATCAGGAGGCTTATGGGCATAGGATAGGTATATGCTCATGCACTTCCCCTCCTTCAGGGCGTCTATGCCACGGGAGACGAAGAGACTCATCCCCTGAACCGTATAGGGCGGATCAGTGAATACAACATCGAATCTACCCCTTAAATCCTCAGGCAGAGGATCCCTAAGGTCATGCCGTATGCACTCTATATCCATGCCCTCATGTCTAGAGATCTCGCCTATTAGACTCAGCAGTCTCTCATCAACATCGACGACAACTATTCTCCTTGAAGACCTAAGAAGGCCAACCGCGACGGATGTTAAGTCATCATCGCCCAAGAATATTATCTCCCTGCCCTCAACATCCCCCTCCTCAAGCATCAGCAGGGCCCTATAAACAGATGTCTCAGGCGTGCAGAAGGCTTGATCAAGCCATGTGTATGGCCTAGGCCTCATCTCGGCGTATACCCTCATCTTCTCAAGCATCCACCGAAACTCATCCTCAACCGCAATTCTCCTCCCGCTGCATGATGGGCAGAGAAGGCTTCCCCTAAACTTCAATCCAAGAGCCTGCTCAGCGTATATTCTTCCACACTCAGTTAGCATCGCTCCTCCCCTCCGTGTGATAAGCCCGATCCTCTCCAGCTCCCTTCTAATGGCGGCTACTACTGGTATTGGAAGCAGCGTTGCGTAGGCTAGATCCTTCGTTCCTACCCGTCCCCGACGATATATCTCGCGTAGAACCCGCCTAACGGCGTCCTCTCCCTCCGAGAGAACCGTCCTCTTAGATATGAGACCTAAAACTTCATCCTCAGAAACGTATGGTTCCTCTTTCATCTCTCTCAACTCTGTTCCAATATATAACGGACGTTAAATTCTATATAGTTTAGTTTGCTATTTTCTCTCGGGGCTGAAAGATTTGGGTTTAAACGTTGAATTTGAGGTTCCAAGCTGGGATGAGATATACGAGATGCTGCTTAGCCTAGCCGATAAGATAAGGAGGGACAACTTTAATCCAGACCTCATCGTTGGGGTCTGTAGGGGAGGATGGCCTCCGGCGAGGGTCATGTCTGATCTCCTGGGAAACCCGAAGCTGGCAAACATCTCAGTAGAGTTCTATGTTGATGTGGCCGAGACGAAGAGTAAACCAGTACTAACCCAGCCCATAACCATCCCAGTTGAGGGAAAGAGGATCCTCATCCTCGACGATGTTGCCGATACAGGCAAGACCCTAAAGCTCGTTAGGGATCATCTGCTAAGCAAGGGGGCAGGAGAGGTTAAGATAGCAACCATATATTATAAGCCCTGGAGCATTATAACTCCAGATTACTATGAGAGGGAGACTAAGAGATGGATAGTCTTTCCATGGGAGAGGAAGGAGACCGTGAGAAACCTAATGAAGAAGCATAAGGTTGAGGAGGTTAGGAGAAGACTCATCAGCGGAGGAATGGATCCGGATCTCCTCGACAGATTCATCGAGGAGATCATGATGGAGAGCGAGGAGTGACCACGTGTATCATATGGGAATCGTCTAGCATTGGGGGGTAGGCCGCCTTAAATTCTAAGCTCAGCCGCCGCATATTCATAATCACATATGTAACTTATGCCTCATATTACCTTACTAGACTAAACTATTCGATAGCCGTCCCATCAATCAGCATGGATCTTCAACTTTCAAGGTTCATTCTCGGATTGATAGGCGGCGCATTCTCAATAGCCTATGCTATGGGCCAATTTTTGAATGGGCCGATAATCGATAGCTTCGGCGCGAAGAGGGCGGTTCTTCTAGGCCTGATCCTAACCTCATCTTTAAGTCTGATCTTCAGCTATTGCTCGCTGCCTCTCCTGCTCATGATTGTATGGTGCCTGAACGGGTATGCTCAGTCCCTAGGCTGGCCATCAGTAGTAAAGATAATAAGCAACTGGTTTAGGTCGGGGAGGTGGAGGGTTGGAGGCACATTTGGATCATGCTTTCTCGTTGGGAATATGATAGCTTGGCCTCTACTCGGGTATGTAGCAGCCAACTATGGATGGAGAGCCGCATTCTCCCTTCCTCCGATACTCCTCATCTTGATAGCGGCGATCTTCTATCTGGGCGTCGAGGAGAGCCCACGTGACACTGAAAGAAACGAGATCGTCAGCATGAGGTTCAAGTTTAGGAGGATCATGTCCTCAAGGAATTTAATCTCGGCTTCTCTCGCATACGTGATGATTCAGATCGTTAGGGGAGGATTTACACTTTGGATCCCAGCGTACCTATTCGAATCTTGGAATCTACCATTAGATATGGTTGGCTATGCTGCGGCTGCAATACCGATCGGAGGGATATTAGGCTCAGCCACGCTCACATTTATCCTAGACAGAATAGAAGAGTCGAAGAGGAGACTCACAGTATCGCTGCTCACACTATCATTGGGTTTAACGATAATATTGATTCGTGGCTTATCCCCGGATAATATTCAAGCAGGAATCATGCTCCTCTTCCTTCTTGGATTAACGCTCTACACGCCGCACATAATCATATCAACGGTCATCCCAATGGAATATGGATGCTCCTATGGAGTTGCAAGTGTCGCTGGATTTATAGATGGCATGGGATATGTGGGTTCTACGTTCGCAAATCCATTCGTCGGATGGATACTTGACATTTACGGCTGGGATGGAGCCATAATCTTCTGGCTTACAAGCTCATTACTGGCTTCCCTCCTGATAGGCCTCTTATACAGAGACGCGGCAACTGAGAATTTAAATTAGATATGAAATAATCGATCTGAAGGTGAATTTTAATGTCTCCTGAAGTCGTCAGTTTAGGCGAGATACTTGTTGAGATAATGCGTAAGGATCGAGATGTCCCACATAGCGTTCCCGGAGTTTATCTAGGCCCATACCCAAGCGGAGCTCCAGCAATCTTCATAGATGCCGCTGCTAATCTCGGCTTGAAGGCTGGATTCATAGGGGTTGTAGGAGAAGACGAGTTCGGAGAGCTCCTCCTCGAGAGGCTGAGGAAGGATGGGGTTGACATAAGCCACATTCGAGTGCTGAGGGGATACACGACTGGAACGACATTCGTCATGTATTACTCTTCCGGAGCTAGAAGATTCATATTCCACCTCAGACACTCAGCTGCTGGACAGCTCAGCCCAGAAGATGTAGACGAGGATTATATAGCCGAGTCGAGGCTACTGCATATTATGGGTTCATCACTAGCCGTAAGCGAGAGCAGCAGAAGAGCATGTATGAAGGCCCTAAGAGCAGCGGAGAAATCAGATGTAACCATAACATTCGATCCTAATCTGAGAGCCGAACTCCTAGACGTCGAGACCATCAGGCGCATATGCCAGCCAGTGATAGGCTCATGCAAAGTGATACTTCCAAGCAGAGATGAGGCTAAAGCCCTGACCGGAACAGACGATCCAGTCGAGGCTGGAAAGAGACTCATAAGAATGGGTCCGGAGGTGGCAGTAATAAAGATGGGCAGCGAAGGGGCGGTTGCAGTCACGAGGGAAGAAATCATTCATGAGCCAGCCTTCATGGTATCGGAGGTCGATCCAACCGGCGCGGGAGACGTATACGACGCGGCCTTCATATACGGCCTATTAAAGGATTGGAGCCTAAAAAGAACCCTCGAATTCGCAGGGGCTGCTGGGGCAATAAAGGTTACGAAGCTCGGCCCCATGAGCTGCCCATCATCAACAAGAGAGATCGAAGAGTTCATCAGAAGAGGAACGAAGAAATGCCATAGGGGCATCACATAAATGAGCATCAATACCACAGTCAATCGGGAGCCAGCAACGCTCCGAAAAGACGAACTTTGATCGAAAAGGCAAATTTTAGAATCTCCATAAGGCCTAAGTAATCCATGTAAAGATGCAGCGGAATATTCTGCAAGATCCTACGAAACATTCAGAAATAAATCATCAGCCACCGCCTATGCCAAAACGAGGTTCCGAATGAAGACCCGAAGAACCTGAGTATGCAGATGCGCCAAAAACAATAATATCTCTACAATTCCCTTCATGGATTTTTCCGCTGAAAACTGGGGGATCAAGCGCTACAAGATCGCCGTGGATCTTATCCTTTTCAATTCCCTTAGTGGGTTTTAAAACGATCTAGCGCCCAGCGTTCACATTCACAAACGATTTGGCATCTTTCAATTCCCTTAATGGGATTTTTGCTTTGAAACACTCGGAGTTTGTAAAAGAGGCTATTAGAGCGCTTCTTAGCTTTCAATTCCCTTTTTGGGATTTTTCGGGTTGAAACCGAAAGCGAACTTTTAGATCAAGGCTATAAGGTAATCCATCTTTCAATTCCCTTTTTGGGATTTTTCGGGTTGAAACCTGCATGCTGTCACTTCTCCGTACCATTCATAGTCACCGACTTTCAATTCCCTTTTTGGGATTTTTCGGGTTGAAACCCGATATCGATTTTCTCTTGTTTTCGGCTTTCCCGCCTTCTGCTCTTCTCTCTCAGGAGGCTTCTTCGATTATCTCTCTATTGCAAAGGCATTTATAAATATAATCGAAGAAGCCTCGTTGGGCGACGTGAATTATCCTTTTACTATAAGCTCCAACGCTTCAGTTCATGTTCTTCCTTCTGACTTCATCCGTTAATGGCAATGCATCAATTTTACATTGTGAGGGTTGACCGCGTATCTTTAATGCTTCCCCCTATAATGGAACATTCACTTTCTCTTCTGGGTTAGCTAGAAATTCCTCCGCGTATTTTATTGCGATGCGGTAGAACTCATAGGTTATGGCGGAGGCTAAGATTCCGCTTGCAGATAATGCTGCGAAGAGACAGGCTTCCGAGGAGAGAACTGAAGCCTTTACTGTCGGAGCCGTCTGGATGATGAAGTTCAATGCGTAGAGGATTCCCGGCGAGATTATAACCGCGGCTAAAACTAGACATGTAAGTACGCCTATAATCGCCCATTTAGTCCTTATCATTCTGGGCTTGGGGAGCTCGCGGAAATCAGCTCCCCTAATCCCAAAGCTAAGCGAAACCATACTCATGGAAAGGATTAAGAAGATGGCTTCGGCTACGCTTAATATCGCCAAACTGGCTGAGAGAGCGAAAAATGCATATCCAATTATCGAGGAGACCGCCATTGCAGCGAATGATAAGAGCACCGTTATGGCATATTTGGCTCTAACTAGGCTTCTGGCATCTATTGGAGACGAGTGTATATACCAGACTGAGCCGCCTTCCACCCCGACTATTCTCGTTCCAATCTCCCCTGAAACGATAAGCCCCGGAATCAAACTTAAGTATGCGGAGAGGAAGAGGCGGATTAAACGTGAATTCCCGGAGGCCATAATGCTTGGTTCAGCCCATACGATCGAAAGAACAGGGACAATAGTGAATATTACGGGGAGTATGAGGATGTAAACCATATCTTGCCGTCTAGTGAAAGCCTTGAAATCCTTTCTTATTATGGCCGCTTCTGCGGGTGAGAAACCTATCCTTCCAAGCAAACTAGCCTTTGAGATGCGAATCCCTGCAGAAACCTTAATCGCCGGCGCCTCGTAGAGTCCATATCTGAGATTCAGTTTCGTAGCGAGAAGAAAGAGGAGAAATGAAAAGGCCGCCGACATAGAGGAGTATAGCATGGCCTCTAATGCATGGCCATCTGCAAATCTGGACATGGCTATTCCGGGCCAGAGATATGGGATGAACCATAGAATTCTCTGCCCAGCCGAGACAGCCTCAACAAGAACCATCAAGCTCCTCCTATAACATAGGGAGAAGTAAATCATATAGAAGATTACAAAGAAGATTATCGATCCTACAAGTCTAATCCATATGGCCATCCTACCCGCCATCCTATTTATGGCTCCCGAAACCCTCACATACAGAATCTTAGTTATCTCAGTCGTCGCACTCGCCATGAATACGCAAATGAATAGGGCAAAGATCATTAGCGGCGTCATGCAGATGAGGCCTATTGAAATTGAGGCCGCAATAATCGCGAAGGCAAAAAATAGCGTAATGGCTAATGGAGCGCCGAGAATACCCGCAATGATCGATGCTAAAGTATGCTCCTCCCAAGTTATTGGCAACCAATAGAGAGGCTGCACCTGAGCCTTAACTCTGATCCTCTGCAATTGGCTCATCTGAGTTAATATCAGAGTGTAAAGGAG